>NZ_JBVAPG010000013.1:0-89736 GCF_055413685.1 Bradyrhizobium sp. LeoA1Lang
GACCTCGGCGGCGATCTGCTTGCCGGTGTGGCGCTGCCGGCGCAACGCCTCGATCATCGTGCATGTGGCGGGCGCTGTTTGGCCTGGCAATGAAAGGGGCCTTGAGGAACGGTCGCGCAACCCATTCACACCTTCGGCGCGGAACCGCTCGACCCATTTGGCGACCGTCTTCGGTGTCGTGTTGAACTGGTAGGCCGCGTCGGCCTGGCTCAGCCCACCTTCCACCACGCTGCGTACCATCGCCTCTCGACCTTTGGGCGTCAAACGCGCATTCTTGTGGCTGTTCATCTGGTCTCTCCGGGGAACACTGAAGCTTCGCAACCTCAGCTTCCTCGGTTCGGACCAGATGGACAACCTCCTGAAAGACCACAGCTAGAGCGTTTTCGAGCGCGTCATTGTTGTGGCGGGACCGCTGCCACGCCGGATCCGCAAGTCTTCAGTCGCGAGGCTGATACGGAAAATCGTCGTGCCGTCTTCGACGACGTCCAGCGACCAGCTTTCACCCGGTTGCAGCGATCCCTCGATATCGCGCACCAGTCGCAGGGCTTCCGCCCAGGCGGTTTCAGCATCCGGCAGTTCCATGCCCTCCCGGTCATGGAAAGGCCTGAGCCCGGCAATGTGAAACTGATAGATATGCATTTTGCGCCAACGCGAGGCAGCTCCCTCTCGTTCCGCAAAGCTTCATTGCTGATGCAGATAGGTATCGTTGAACCCTCCGATCTCCACGAGCTTCTCGATGTCGCTCAGCTTCACCATGTTCTTCTGAATGTCGAGCACGCCCTCGGCACGAAAGGACTGAAGCACCCGGTTGACATGTACCGCGCTTAGCCCCAGCGCCTCCGCCAGCCTCGACTGGGTGATCGGAAATTCGAACTCGTCATCCGCGGCCAGCCCCATTGCGGTCAGCCGCTGGCGGAGTTCGGCAATGAGATGGGCCATGCGTCCCGCGGCCGTCCGCGTGCCCAGGCTCACAATCCACTCCCTGAAGACAGCCGCGTCCACCAGCGTTTCACGCCAGAGCGCCTGCGCGATCGATGGCCGCACCTCGATGAGCTGATGGATGGAACGATGCTCGATGAAGCCGATCCGAGCGCGCGACAGCGTCACCAGATCGTGGTCCATTCGGTCAAGGAAAAGACCCTGCAGGTCCGGCATGTCGCCTGCGGGGTGGAACGACAGGATCTGTCGCTTGCCGTTCTCCGCCACCTTGGCGCGATAGGCAAAGCCACTCAGGATCACGCAGCAATGCGTCGCGTGTTCGCCTTCGCGAACGACGACCGTTTCTTCCGGAAATTCCTTGACCTGAACACGCAAGGAGCGGAGCGCGGAAACATCATCGTCGCTCAATTTGGAATTGACCCGCAGCCTGCGGATCATCATTTCGCTGGGCATTTGTCCAAACCAAAGGCAGGTGCAATTGCAATAACGCGCGAGAGCTGTCGCCCTTTTGCCGCTCAGCGGTAAGACGAAAACCCTACCCCTCCTCGCCGGGGTTAGCTAGTCATTGTTCCCGACCTGCAGGGATTCGGTTGCGCTGCCGCGAATCCGCGCGCTATACTTGCCGTTTCAAGGGCTGAGGCTGCGAGGCGAGCGATCACCTAATGATCGGCCGATTCCTCGTTGCGGACAGGCTGGTGCTCGACGGCCAGTGTTCGGTAATGCGCAGCCATCTCGCGGTAATGCGCCCGCGAGATCGGATCCTTCGCCTCCTCGGCGCGCCGCTCGAACATTTCCGCTCGCTTCCGAAGTTCCATAGCGTCGGCCATCGATCCTCCGCCATTCGCCTCATTGGACCTGATCGAAATATGGTCGCGACGTGCGGCCAATACCAGAGAGACAAGGATTACAGTCGGTTCACAATTAGCGCGATTTGCTTGCCTGAGGCTGCGGCGTGCCGCCGCGACCTGCGCCCGGAACGGCTCGGTCCGAGCGATCCGAAGCCGCCGTAAGCAGCACCTGTCCATAATTCTCGTAGAGGGGAACGCCGGGCTGGTAGAGCGGCCCGGCAGGCGCTGCCGGCGGCGGCGCACCACCGGACGGCGATGCGGATTGATGAGACTTGAACACAGATACCGGTCGCCATCCGTCGGGATTAGCGACTGGCGACGCGCGATCCGTCGGGCCGCTCTGCAGTCTCCTGCGGCTTGATGCAGCCTTTGCAGATCACGAGCTTGCTGGCGAGCTTGCGATCGGCATCTTCGTCAGAAACCTGCTCCCGCTCATCCGCGGATGGCACGGTCGCCTGAGCCACCTTCGCTGAGTGTCTGGGCGTTCGCCGCGGCGCGTTCGGATCCTCGCCCGCCCCGTCCCAAGCAAACGTTCTCGGCCCGGTCGAAGCCGTATTCGTCACGCCATATTGCGCGCAGGCACCAAGCGCGAGCGGAAGAAGCAGGATGACGATCCGGCAGGCCGGGTTCCGAACATGACGCATGGCGATACTCTGATACAACTGATGCTGTGAGCTAAGTGCAGAATGGCTAACAAATCGTTTTAGCTAGATGCCCATTGATCAGAGCGAAAAGATGGCCGAAGCGGCGATGGAGATCGCGAGAAGGAAGAATGCGTAAGTCAGTGGGGAGCAGCTTTTGAGTCCCCTGCTCTTCCTACCGACGGCGCACGATCTCCGCAGTCGAAACAACGAACTCGGTCAGCACACCGTCCCGGCTCATCGGCATCAAGCGCACCTCGACATCGCGCAGCATCGGCTCGACCTTCTCGCCCAAGACGGCCGGCGAGGAGGACGAGAAGGTCAACATGCGTTGCGCCAAGTCAGCCACGCTGGTTTGCTTCACGCTCTCGACCCGGATCATCTCGGCGGCCTGGAATGCGGTGCCTTGCAGCACGGAGGAAAGCTCGCGATGCACGCGTTGCCCCGAACGCGACTCGGACCATAGATTTTTGTCCGACCAGTCACGCCGTGCTGCGGTGTATTCCTCAAGCCATACATTGCGCCCGTCTGTCACGGAGCCGGACGCGCATATGGCGACGACGCCACCCGGCGCCACCAGCCGTTCGAACAGCGGGCCCAAGGTGCTCTCGTCCAGCCAGTGGAGCGCTCGCCCGATGGTAACAAGATCGAAGCGCCCGATGCTCTCGGGCAAGTCCTCCGCCCTGCTCTCGACCAGCGTCACCTCCCGTCTGCCCTGCTTGGCCGCTTGTCGCGCGGCCGCCAACATGTTCGGCTCGGGATCGACGGCGACAATGCGTCCGACATAGTCCGCAAGGCCGAGCGCGAGCAGGCCGGGCCCGGTGCCGAGATCGATCAGCGCATGCTGCTTCGTCAGCGCCAAGCGCTGGGCGACCTCACGGAAGAACGCGGCAGGATATGGCGGCCGGAATTGCTCATAGAGGTCAACTGTCGTTGCAAAACGTCCCATTCCGCACGCCCAATCATCGAGGTCATCGAACAGTGTGCAGCGAAAGTAGCCCGCTGCATCGGCGCGTCACCTTAAATTTGGATCACATTTTTACGCGTACACCGTTGTTGGCCAAAGCGTTCTGGCGTGGCCGCCTACCCTTCCGGAATGGCTGCTTTGGCCATGAGCCGACAGCGGCGATGGGTCGCTCTCCGGTTCTTCGGGAGGTGGGCATCGAGGAGCTCGATTCCGCCGCCTCTTGATCGATCAGTGAACGGCCGTCATGGCCTTGGCCAATTGCTCGTGAAGTCGGCGTTGTTCGTCGTCGCTAAGCTTCTGCGGTTCGAGCACGACGACAAATCGTTTGAGCGTTCCGGAAAAGCGGAACGGCATTTTGTCGGCATATTCCTCCAGTACCGGAGTTCCCGTATCTTGACCGACATCGAAGGTTTCATCGAGCGAGAACCGACAAGGCAGGGTTTGTGGAATCCGTCCCTGTGCAACCTGTTTTTCGTCTACTAGCAAGGTGGCTATCGCGCCCTTGCCGATGCCGCCACCTTCGTATTCGAATTTGACGCGGAGGATATGATTACCAGCCGGGAGCGACTGATCGGATGCCACTTTGAACTTGTGGTCCGGCTGGTTCGAAAGCGCGTAGGCGAAGACGGGCTTGCCGTCCATCGCCAGCAGTGCCCAGCCGCCGAAACGGCCTCCGATCGTGGCCAAGACGCCGTTCGCTCCGCCCTGCGGGATGGCTACTTCGGCAGCGATCGTCCACGACTTGTTCTTGAAGTCCGGCGCCGATCCCTCCGGAATCCGGATCATACCCGGAAAGTAGGCGAACTCGCTCCGGCCGCGGGTCAGGCTCGGCCGAATTGCCGGATCAACCCGGGATGCGAAGCTGGAGTCGAGCGGATAGACATTGTATTTCTTTGCTTCTACATCGAACGCATCCTGCAGCTCTTTGAGCTTCCCGGGGGACTTTGCCGCCAGATCGTTCGACTGGCTGAAGTCTTCACTGATGTTGTAAAGCTCCCATTTGAAGTCATCGGGGTTGGGCTCGTATCCGCTGGTCACCCAGGGCAGGCGAAGCGGCGTCGTGCTCGCCATCCAGCCATCCTTGTAGATGGCCCGGTTCCCCAACATCTCGAAATATTGGGCGGTGTGTTGTGTCGGCGTCGTGCCGCTGTCAAAGGTATAGACGAGGCTCACGCCATCCAATGGCTTCTGCTTCACGCCATCCATGATATCCGGAGGCGTGACCTTCGCGGCCTCATAGATCGTCGGCACGATATCGATCACGTGGCAGAACTGGGTTCGCAAGCCGCCCTTGTCCTTGATGCGTGCCGGCCACGATATCACCATGCCGTTGCGAGTACCGCCGAAGTGCGATGCAATCTGCTTCGTCCATTGCATCGGGGTGTCCATCGCGTGCGCCCAGCCGACCGGATAGTGGTTGTAGGTCAGCGGGCCGCCCAGCTCGTCGATCATCGAGAGCAGAAACGGGAGGCTCTCCGTCACGCCATTGGCGGCGGTAGCGACCTCGTTGGTCGTCCCTTGCAGGCTGCCCACGGCGCTCGCGCCATTATCGCCCATCATGAAAACGACGAGTGTGTTATCCATCTGGCCTGATTGTTCGACAGCGTCGAGCAGACGACCGATGTTGTAGTCAGCGTGTGACAAGGCGCCCGCGTACACTTCCATCATCCGCGCATACAGGCGCTTCTGGTCCGCCGACAAGGAATCCCACGCTGGGATCTGTTCCGGGCGGGCGGTCAGCTTGGTATTGGGCGGCACAACTCCCAGCTTGATCTGCCTCGCGAGCGTCTCCTCGCGCAGCGTGTCCCACCCTTGATCGAACTGCCCCTTGTATTTCGCGATCCAGTCTTTCGGCGCGTGATGTGGTGCATGCGCAGTGCCGGTCGCGTAGTAGAGCAGCCACGGCTTGTTGGGCGCGAGCGCGTGCTGCATCCGCATCCAGGCAATCGCCTTGTCGGCGAGATCGCGATCCAGGATATAAGCAGGGTCGCCCAAATAGGGCTCGATTGGCGTCGTATTCTCGTAGAGTGCCGGGTGCCATTGGTCGCTATCACCGCCAATGAACCCATAGAAATACTCAAAGCCCAGGCCATTCGGCCACAGATCGAACGGGCCTGCCTGACTGGACATCCAGTCCGGCACATTGTGCATCTTGCCGAACCACGATGTATTGTAGCCATTCTCCCTGAGAACGGCCCCCACAGAGCCGGCGCTCTTCGGCACCAGCGAATTGTAGCCGGGATAACCGGTCGCGAACTCGGTGATGACCCCGCTCGCCACCGAATGGTGGTTGCGTCCGGTGATCAGTGCTGCCCTGGTAGGAGAACACAGCGCGGTGGTGTGATAACTGTTGTAGCGAAGCCCGTTGTCCGCGAGCCGCTGGAAGTTGGGGGTCTGGATGGGCCCTCCAAACGTGCTGGTCGCGCCGAAGCCCACATCGTCAGTCAAGATCAGGAGGACGTTCGGTGCCCCCGCCGGGGCCTCGACCCCTTTTGGAAAGTCGGAGACCGAACCCTTCACTGTGCGCTCGATCTTCCCCGAGAAGGGCGGCTCCGGCCTCGGCAGTACCGTGTCTGTCGCGGCAGATGCCGTGCGCGGAAGCGCAGTCGACGTAATCACTGATGCAGCAAGGAGTGAGGTGGAGCCGAGCAGACGGCGTCGACTGATCTCGATCCTTTTCGCGGGGGAAGAACGATTGGACTTGTTGCCTTGTTCGTCATCGCGCATGGTTGCCTCCTACGATACCGGCATGTCTCCGAAGTTGCGGACATCCATCGTCTCTGGCGACATCTATCTCCGTGCGATCTGTTACTTGCTGGTCATCGGGCAGTATGTTGGGTGAATGGCAACACCCATTGGAACTCGGGCCCATTGCGGCTGCTATGCAGCCCCCGACCAACATCCCATTCGCGGCTGGGACAGCGCCACAGGTCCGCTTGGAGTCCAAAATCGCGGATGCTACACAGCTCTTCTTGATCTAAATCAATCGATTTGCGCCTTGGGTCAGATCACGCCCTAGCCTTTCTCCTCCGTCAGCAGATAGGACCGGAATGCTCTGGGAGCCTCGCCTCGTAAAGGAAGCTTCGGAACATGAGCGACCGCTGTCGGCAAAGGGATGTACGCGCACGGTCTTTGAGCAACGGGCTAATCAGCCGCAATTCCAGATCGGCCCGATCGGCGTCCGCGTCCAGCAAGGACCGAAGCTGCCGCCATTGTAGCGACCGCCGTAGAAGCCAGGCCGACCGAAATAATGCCAGTCGCCATCCCACCCGTAATAACGTGGGACTGGATCGATGTACCAATGGCGCCGGTCGCGACGCGCCATGCGCGAAGCCAAAGTTTTCTGCTTGTAAAGTGGAAGGCTGTTGTTCGGTGGCTGCTGATAGCCCGGAAGGAAACCGTAGCCGTGCCAGCGTGGCGGCGCTCGTTTGTGAACCGGCGCAGCCGGCGCTACGACCGGCAGCAGTGACAGGACGACGGCAATCGACAGACACATCAGGCGCGACATAAGCACAACATAGACGTCCGGCTGCTCGGAAGCGACTCAAATCCGAGTGCATGGTTGCTCCCGGCTTTCTCTCATCGATTCGATACGCTAAATCGACCCGTCATATTTTCAGAGGTTCAAATTCTGAGGACTGGTGGGCCATGGGAATACCAGCAGATAGATTGCCAACTGGCGGCTTTGCTCGCCTCGTCCCCGAGCTGGACGTGTTTGACCTGGAAACGAGCAAGACATTCTGGTGCAAGATACTTGGTTTCCAGATTGCGTATCAGCGCCCCGAAAATCGCTTCATGTACCTCGAGCTGCAAGGAGCTCAGGTCATGCTGAAGCAACAAAATGGTAACTGGGAGACTGGGGCTCTACAACAACCGTTGGGACGCGGCATCAACTTTCAGATCTTCGTCGACTCCGTGGCACCTCTTCTCGATGCACTGAAGCATGAGAAATGGCCCCTCTTCAGAGAGTGTCATGACGCCTGGTATCGGATCGCCGGAGAGGAGCGCGGGAACAGGCAATTCCTGGTGCAAGATCCTGACGGCTACCTCCTGCGTTTCGCACAGGATTTGGGAAAGAGGTAATCTCCTCGAACGGCACCAGTTGGATCGGCTATGTTGAAGGAATTCGCTTACGAGATCTGGACTGCGGATGGACCCGACGTAGCAGTAGCCGGATTTCATTATCCCACCCGGATGGCCGTCATCAGACTGTCGGATGGAGGCCTCTTCATCTGGTCGCCGATAGAACTCACCGATAGCCTGCGGGCGGAGGTCGATGCCGCAGGTCCGGTGCGGCACATCATTGCTCCCAATTCACTTCATCACCTGTTCCTTCCACAGTGGAAGCGCGCCTACCCTGGCGCCAAGATCTACGCCCCACCGGGATTGCGCAGGAAACGCGAGGACATCGTCTTTGATGCTGACCTCGGAGGTGTCCCGAGCCCGGATTGGATCGAGGAGATCGATCAGGTCCTGATGCACGGCAACCTGATCACGACGGAGGTGGTGTTTTTTCACATCAAGAGCGGGACCGTGCTGTTTACCGATCTGCTCCAGCAGATTCCGGCCGACCGCAATTCCGGCTGGCGGGCCATGGTCGCGAAGCTGGACCTCATGGTGGGGCCCGAGCCGTCGGTGCCGCGCAAGTTTCGTATCGCCTTTACCAACCGCCGCGCTGCGCGAAAGTCTCTGGACTACATTCTCGCATGGCCAGCTCAGAAGGTGCTGATGGCCCACGGGACACCGGTGGAAAAGGACGCGCGAGTATACCTGAGCCGTGCGTTTGGGTGGCTGACCGCGTGATTTAGAGCGTCGGAGCCGCGAAGACGCTTACATGCAAATTGCAGGAAGGTTCGCGTGTTAGCTGCGCAATAGGTCGCTTCTGACGACCCCTACAACACTATTCAAAACAGAAGAAAGGTCCCGATCAGGATGCCTGCAGCAAAGGACCAAAGTCCCAAGGTGCAGGCTGAAACAACGCGGACAAGGTTACGAAGCTGCTCCTCGTGCTCCTCCTCTGCTGTCTTAGGGAGATGAGCCGTCATTGGCGCTGTCTTGCCCATGCTTTTGCTCGGCATTGGCAGGATTTACGCCCCCAAATCATGGTGAAGGCGGGGCAATTTGCCCGCCCCAGCGATGCCGATGTTGTGATCAGGCTTGGGTTTTAGTGGGTCAGGAAGGTCCGCTTGGGATCATGACAGCCGCCCAACAGATCGTCCGGCACATTGCCGAACGCGCGCAGCACGGTGGTCGTCGATTCCGGATAGCCGACGCGGACGAACGCGACGGCTCCGGCATGGCCCAGGACCTGCCAAAAACCTTTGGCGCGCTCGATCGCCGCCGCAGGGCTCGCGCATTTGAAAGGCTCGCCGGCGACGAGACCATCATCGGTCAGGTCGAATGGCATGGCGACAAAGAGAGTGATCTCGCCCATGGCCGTCTCCCCGATTATTTCGCTGCCCGTCTGATGGGGCTGATCGCGCATTGAAAGCAAGTTTGGCTCGTCCTGGCTTGCGCCAAATCAATATGGCTTCACCGATCCGTCATTTATGCTGTTTGGTCCGCGCAGACCAGAGGTCTGTCCCGACCGAAGGCGTACCCCCCGGCAAAGCCCGCTTTCCCCAGCGCGCGGCGTATGCGAGCCTGGACGGAAGAAACCATCAACGGTGCATCCGCCATGCCCGATCCGAACCTGCCTGTCGACGGCGCCCGCGTTCTCGCCGATCTCAATGCGCTCCGCGCCATCGGCGCGTACAAGACCGGCGTGCACAAGCCGACCTTTTCGGAGCCGCATATGCGCTCGATCGCGTGGCTTGCCGCAAAGCTCCCGGAAGCCGGCCTCGCCCCCACCATCGACGGCATCGGCAATGTTCTCGGCACCAGCGCAAAGCCTGGACCAAAGCTCCTGGCCGGCTCGCATCTCGAAAGCCAGAATTTTGCCGGCTGGCTGGATGGACCGCTCGGCGTCGTCTATGCGCTCGAAGCTGCCCGCATCATCAATCCCGACGCGAACCTTAAAGGTGCAGTCGAGGTTGCCGCCTCGTGCGACGAGGAAGGACATTTCGGCCATTTCCTTGGCAGCCGTTCCTACGTTGGCGCCGTGACCGAAGCGGAGGTCGATGCCGCGCGCGACCGCAGCAGCGGCCGTCCCATGCGTGAAGCGCTGGCGAGCGTCGGGCTTGCCGGCCGCCCGCGCGTCACCGCCGAACGCGGACGGCACGTCGGATATCTCGAGGCCCATATCGAGCAAGGCCGGACACTCGAAGACAGCGGCCTCAAGATCGGCGTCGTCACCTCCATCGTCGGCATCTGGCAATATCGCATCACGTTCACCGGCGAGCAGAACCACGCCGGCACCACACAGATGGCGATCCGCCGCGATGCTGGCCTTGCGCTCGCCAAATTCTGCGTCGCGATCGACGACAGCTTCCCAGCCCTGTGCGGCCCGCGCACGGTATGGACCACCGGCCGCATCACGCTCGACCCCGGCGCGCCCAGCATCATTCCCGGCCGCGCCGAAATGCTGTTCCAGATGCGCGACGACGATCCGGGCGTGATCGAACGCCTGGAGGCGCATTTGCGCCGCATGGCCGCCGAGGTCACGGCGGAAGGCCGCTGCAGCGTCGAGGTCGAGCGCATCCGCACCGGCACGCCGGCGACGATGGATGCCGCGTTCCAGGACGCGATCGAAGCCGCCAGCGCGCGCTTTGCCGACGGCAAGTCGATCCGGATGCCAAGCGGCGCCGGCCATGACGCCCAGGTCCTCGCCACCATCATGCCATCAGGCATGCTGTTCGTGCCCTCGATCGCCGGCATCAGCCATCACTGGAGCGAGAACACCGACGACGCCGACATCGTCACCGGGGCAAAGGTGTTTGTCGATGCATGCCGGCGACTGCTTGTGCGGTGAACGCGCGCCACGGATCTCACTCTCCGTCATTCCGGGGCGTGCGCAGCGCGAGCCCGGAATCCATTTCGCCACGTGTTCTGCGGCTGGATGGATTCCGGGCTCGATGCTTCGCATCGCCCCGGAATGACAGCGTGTGTTGAGGCGCGAACTGCGACATAACAACCCGACGGGCAAATCAGCAGAAACGTGTCCATCCTTCATGCGAAAAATATTCCGCTTTCGCCGTCGGGCAAATCAGCACTATGACTCCGCGGGTCTCACCCAAGAGAGGGGCGGGTCGCGATCGTCACGAACGTTGCGGTGAGATGCGGTGGACGCGGGTGTCACGACTGACGAGCGTGATGTCAGCGGACGGCGAAGTCGTGTGGTCCTGGCGCCCCGACGCTGGCGCTAAGTTCTGTTCGTTGAGCAGAGCGACGGTGGCAAGAAAGCCCGGTCACCGGGGAGAGTACGAAGTAAGCCGTAACACCATCGCGCAGGGAAAGCCGGAATGCTTCGGTTGAACCTGTGGTCCTACCCCCGTGCTTCTTGTTGCACGGGACCCATGGGTGCAACCGGCACCCGGCTTTCCCTGCGCCCTCTGTTCGATGAGAGGGTGGAAAGTGATGCAAACCTCGGGCGTAACGCGCCGCGAGAATACGGACTCATGTCCCTTACCCTACTCCACCGTCATGCCTCGCGAAGGCGGGGCATCCAGTATCCGGCAGCCTCTCGGCTCAAGCACCGCCGCCTCTGGAATACTGGATCGTCCGCCTTCGCGGACGATGACAGCGGTGCAAGGCGCGAGGGACTCGTAGGGTGGGCAAAGCGACTTCACGCACGGTCGCTTAAACGGACTCCAGCGGAAGCATGCCCACCATCGCGAGCGGAGTGCTTGATTGGTGGGCACGCTTCGCTTTGCCCATCCTACGGGCTACGGACTGCAGGATCCCGGCTCGGGGCCGGGACACCGGGAATGACCGACCGTGCAATGCGACAAAAAGTCGTGAATGTGGCGCGCCGAACCCATCGCAAAGCGGTTACGTTGCCTTGCCAAGCGCCGGCTTTGTGGCCATTTTCGTTAGTCGTACCCGGTTTTGATTACCCGCAGATGTTATTGCTCGAGTCTCTCCCAACCGTCATCGGCGCCGCCGCCATTGCGCCGGCGCTTCTGATGCTCTGGCTCGTCATCGCCGCCGACGAGCGCCCGGGCCCGCCGGCGCAGGTCTGGCTCGCTTTCGTGCTCGGCGCGGCCAGCATCTCGCTGCTCGGGCTGGTGCGGGCTCCGTTCAACGCATTGCTGGCGATACCGGAAAACCCCTGGATGACGCTGGTGGTGCGCTCGCTGTTCGGCGTCGCTCTCCCTGAGGAGATCGTCAAGATCGCAGTGATCATCGCCGTGTCGTCGCGGCGCCGCGCCTCCGCCGATCCGATGGACCCGGTGGTCTACGGCGCCGCCGTAGGGCTCGGTTTCGCCGCCTACGAGAACCTCGCCTACCTGGTCCAGCACGCCGAGATGTGGCGCGCGCTCGCCGTGCTGCGCAGCGTGCTCACGGTGCCGTTTCATGGCGCGCTCGGCATCATCGCCGGCGCCTATGTCGCGATCGCACGCTCCGGCACCGCACTTGGCGCACACCGCAAGAACCGCGCCTGGGCGCGCTTGTCGAGCTGGGGCATGGTGCTGCTCGCCCCGGTCCTGCTGCATGCCGCGTTCGACTTCCCGCTCCTGACCCTGCAACGGGGCGGCGATCTCGGCTCCACGCTCCGGATGATCCTTGGCTCGGCAAGCGTCCTGATCGGGTTCAGCTCGATCGGCTTCGCCATCCGCCTGATCTACCGGGTCGGCCGCCATCATGCCCCGCGCACCGCGCTTGCGCGTGAACGGCTGAGCCAGTTGCGGCGGATGTGGGCCGTGCTCGTCCTCGGCAGCGGTGCCGGCTTTCTGGGGCTGGCCTTCGTGCTGGCGTCGATCCGTCGCTGGCTGATCAATCCCGAGCACAATCCGGCAGCGATCCTGGTCTCGCTCGCCGCGATCTCCATCGTGATCGGCATAGCGCTGCTGATCGCGACCACTGCGATCTACATCTTCGGGCGAAATCGAATTCGCACGACATCGGAGGGCTTTTCGTCGGCGCCGGGGCCGGGCTAATCTGATATAATCGGAACCGGATATGCTCTAGGATCGCTCGTGCAATTAGGCACCTGCCGGGAGCGCTGCGATGACCCTTCCAGACAACCTCGACAAATTGCAGTCCGAAGTCAACGCCTCGGTGAAGGCGCATTGGAAGGCCTTCCTGTTCGAAGGCATCCTGCTCGCGGTTCTTGGCCTCGCCGCGTTGATCGTGCCGGCCTTCGCGAGCCTCGCCGTGACCATCTTCCTCGGCTGGTTGTTCCTGATCTCAGGCATCGGCGGATTGATCGTCACCTACTGGGCGCGCGAGATGCCGGGCTTCTGGTGGTCGCTGATCTCGGCGGCGCTCGCCGTGCTCGCCGGCCTGATCCTGCTGGCGCGGCCGATGCAGGGCGTGCTGACGCTGACCATCGTGGTCGGGGCCTATTTCGTTGCCGAAGGCGTCGCCACCATCATGTATGCGCTGGAGCACCGGCGCGAATTGACCGGGCGCTGGTCGTGGCTCTTGATCGCGGGACTGATGGACATCCTGATCGCCTTCATCATCGTCGCCGGACTGCCCGGCTCGGCGGAATGGGCGCTTGGGCTCCTGGTTGGCCTCAATCTGTTGTTCGGCGGGGCCAGCCTGATCGGCATGGCACTCGCCGCCCACAGCACCGACCCGTGATTTAGAGCGTTTTCGAGCGAAGTGGATACCGGTTCGCGTGAAGAAAACGCGTCAAAACAAGAAACTAAAGATTCGGTTCTGATTGAATCAGAACCGAATCTTTGGAGGTGACAAGGCCGCATCCATCCGCTATAGAGCCAGCCATGATCAACGCCGCCACCAGCTATTTTTGGTACTTTAGCTACGACAGCTCGCTGGCGGCGGGAGGATCGCGCTCAATTTAGTGAAATTGCAGCAAGACGTCCGAACAGCCGCCAGACCTGGCGGCTTTTTTGTTGGCCGGCAGGTTCAAAAATCAAAGGAGCCCGCCGTGTTGAGTACCACTGACGATCTTCGAATTAGAGAACTGAAAGAGCTGAGTACGCCCGAAGAGGTGATGCGCGAGGTCCCGCGCACCTTGACGGCGACGCGGGTGGTGATGGCGGCGCGCAACGCCATCCACGCCATCCTGAACGGCAAGGACGACCGCCTCCTGGTCGTCGTCGGCCCCTGCTCCGTCCACGATCCCGAAGCGGCCATCGATTACGCCGAGCGCCTCGCCACCTTGCGCGAGCAGCTCTCTGACCGGCTCGAGATCGTGATGCGGGTTTATTTCGAGAAGCCGCGCACCATCGTCGGATGGAAGGGGCTGATCAACGATCCCAACCTCGACGGCAGTTTCGACATCAACAAGGGCCTGCGGCTTGCCCGCAGCGTACTCTCCGCCGTCAACAATCTCGGCCTGCCCGCCGGCAGCGAATTCCTTGATATGACGACGCCGCAATATATCGCCGATCTCGTCAGTTGGGCCGCGATCGGCGCGCGCACCACCGAGAGCCAGATCCACCGTGAGCTTGCCTCCGGGCTGTCCTGCCCCGTCGGCTTCAAGAACGGCACCGACGGCGATGTGCGTATCGCCGCCGACGCCGTGAAGTCGGCCTCCTACCCGCACCATTTCATGGCGGTGACGAAAGGCGGCCGCTCGGCGATCGCGGCGACCAGCGGCAACGAGGACTGCCACATCATCCTGCGCGGCGGCCGCGCGCCGAACTATGATGCGGCAAGCGTCGATACCGCCGCGGCAGAGCTGGCGCGCTCAGGCGTCAACCAGCGCATGATGATCGACGCCAGCCACGCCAACAGCAGCAAGAAGCCGGAGAACCAGCCGCTGGTCGTCGCCGACATCGCCGGCCAGGTTTCCGGCGGCGAGATGCGCATCATGGGCGCGATGATCGAGAGCAACCTGGTCGCCGGGCGGCAGGACGTGGTGCCGGGGGTCGCGCTCACCTACGGGCAGAGCATCACCGACGGCTGCGTCGATTGGGAGACGACGGTCTCCTCGCTCAACGTGCTCGCCGATGCGGTCGAGGCACGCCGCAAGGCGGAGCGCCGCGATGTCCGGGAACGGTTGGCCTAGACGCCTGCTACGACCCGCTGGGCGTCGCAGCGCCCGGCGGTCGCCTCAGCAACCCCTGCAGATGCTCTTGATCTTGCGATCAAGGGCGGCGTCTTCCTTGTTCACCGGATTGTTCGGGTCGCTGATATTGCCTTCGGTCGGCACCTCGCCGCGACGCGGTTGACGGTGACCGATCGGCGCCTCCGGAATCGACTTCACGTCGGGACTGCTTTTCGGCACTGTCGTGGTTCCGCCCTGCGCAAAGGCAGGCGCACCGATCAGGGTCACAAGTGCCATCGACAAGATTGTTTTCCGCATCCTGATTCTCCTGCCTCTCGACATACTCTATCGCGCCCATTCGGGAACGTCGACATTCGTGCGCCTGCGATCACACCTTAGGTGGATAGAGATGCACGTCACCGCAATAATCCACCACACGGTAGCGTGTTTCATTAACTCCTTCACGTTGTGGGGGATTGTCCTGCGTCAAATAGCGCGGCCCGATCGGCGCCTTGCCATGGCCGCCGGGAATGTCGAGCACGTAATCGGGCTGGCACAGGCCCGAGACGCGGCCCCGCAACGATCGCATCAGTTCCTGCCCCTCTTCGATGGTCGTGCGCAGATGCGCGGTGCCGGGCGCGAGATCGCCGTGATGCAGGTAATAGGGCTTGATCCGGCATTCGACGAAGGCCCGCATCAAAGCCTCCAACGTGGCGGCATCATCATTGACGCCCTTGAGCAGCACGGTCTGGCTCACCAGGGGAATGCCGGCATCCGCCAGCCGCGCGCAGGCGGCGCGCGCCTCGGGCGTCAGTTCGCGCGGATGATTGGCGTGGATCGCGATCCAGGTCGTGGCGCCCTCCACACGCAGCGCGCGGACCATCTCCGGACTGACGCGGGCCGGATCGGCCACCGGCACGCGCGTGTGCAGGCGAATGATCTTGACGTGATCGATGGCAGCGATGTCGGCCATGATCTCGGCGAGCCGCCGCGGCGACAGCATCAATGGATCGCCGCCGGTCAGGATCACCTCCCATATCTCCGGGCGCGAGCGGATATAGGAAAGCGCGTCGCGATAGGCATCCTCCGACAACGCGGTCGCCTTGCCCGGCCCGACCATCTCGCGGCGGAAGCAGAACCGGCAATAGACCGCGCAGACATGGACGAGCTTGAACAGCACCCGGTCCGGATAGCGGTGCACGATGCCGGGAACAGGCGAATGCGCATCGTCGCCGATCGGATCAGCGTTCTCGCCCACTTGCGTCACGAGTTCATCCGCGGCGGGAATGAACTGCCGCGCGATCGGATCGTTGGGATCGTCCGGCTCGATGAGCGCCGCAATATCAGGCGTCACCGCGATCGCATAGCGCGCGGCGACCTGTTCGAGATCGGCAAGTGCTGCCTCTGGCGCAAGGCCGCGCTCGATCAGTTCGGCGGGCTGGCGCAACGTTGCGGTCAGCTTTCGGTCGATCCGGTTCATGTCTCTCCTGCCGGCGGCGTCCACACCACCTGGTCGATCCGCAGCGCGCCGCTTGCCAGCATCACCAGCCGGTCGAAGCCGAGCGCCACGCCGCTCGCCTCGGGCATCGCGCCGACGGCGGCGAGAAAATCCTCATCCAGCGGGTAACGCCCGCCATAGCGGCGCTCCTTCTCGTCCATGGCCCCGGCGAAACGTCGGCGCTGCTCGGCGGCATCGGTCAATTCACCAAATCCGTTAGCGAGCTCGACGCCGCAAGCATAGACCTCGAAGCGCTCGGCCACGCGCGGGTCGGACGGTTTCGCGCGCGCCAGCGCCGCTTCCGGGATCGGATAGTCGGACAGCACAGTCAGGCGCCCCCGCCCGAGATGCGGCTCGACGTGCTCGACCAGAACCTTGCTGAAAATATCCGACCAGGTGTCATCCTCGGCGATCCGTATCCGTTCCTGGGCTGCATCCGCAAGCGCCCCACGGTCACCCTCGCCGTCAACGATGGTGGCCAGAAGATCGATGCCGGCAAAGCGCTCAAAGGCGGACGCAACCGTCAGCAGTTCAGGCACCCCACCGACCTCTGCGGTCTTGCCGCGGAACGAGAAGCGCCCGATGCCAGTCGCATGTGCGGCCTCAGCGATAACAAGGAGGGTATCGGCTATCACGGCGTCGATGTCATCATTGGCGCGGTACCATTCCAGCATGGTGAACTCGGGCAAATGGAGGTCACCGCGTTCGCGGTCGCGGAACACGCGCGCGAACTCGAAGATCTTGGTTTCGCCTGCGGCGAGCAGCTTCTTGCAGGCGAACTCGGGTGATGTCCGCAAGTAGCGCGGCACCCGGCCTCCATCGGCCCGCGTCAACTCCGTGCGCGGCGCATGCAGATGGGTCTCATTGCCGGGCGAAACCTGCAGGATGCCGGTCTCGACCTCCGAAAATCCTCGCCCCTCGAACCAGGCCCGCACCGCCTTGGTCACGGCGCTGCGCGCCTCGAGAAACGGCTTTCTGTCGGCGTGCCGAGCTGGATTCCACCAGGGCGACGGGCGGTCGACGCCACTCATGGCTGCGCTCCCGCTAAAGGACGCTTCACGCGATGCGTCGGGTTATCCATCAACAGGTTGAGAAAATCGATAAAGACCATTGAAATCACTAGATTTCCATCGACAAGCGGCGCCCCCTTGATGCCCGACGGCGAATGCGTTGTCCACATGGCGGGGCTGGACCACGTTCCGGCTCGCAGTTCGCGCGGTTGACAGCCGCCAGAGGACGCCACACCTGTCAGCAACCTGCCGAAACCGGCCGCAAAAGGCTGGCATCTCGGGGGCAAATCAGTATGTTGCAGCCCGAAACTGCCGCCAGGCCGCCGAGCGCATCAGCCGAGCCGAGCCGGCGGCCGAACCATTCAGGAAAACCACTTTGAGAGTCATCGCCAGTTCCATCCGCAAGGGCAACATCATCGAGCAGGATGGCAAGCTTTACGTTGTCCTTTCCGCCGAAAACATCCATCCCGGCAAGGGAACCCCGGTCAGCCAGATCGAAATGCGTCGCATCGGCGACGGTGTGAAGGTCTCCGAACGCTACAAGACCACCGACCAGGTCGAGAAGGCAACGGTTGAGGATCGCAACTTCAATTACCTCTATGAGGACGCCGACGGCTTCCACTTCATGAATGGCGAGACCTACGACCAGGTCCAGGTTCCAAAGGACATCGTCGGGTCGTCCGCGCCGTATCTGCAGGAAAACATGACCGTGAAGCTCTCGATGCATGATGGCAATCCGGTCGCGATCCAATTGCCGCAGCGCGCCACCCTCGAGGTCGTCGAGACCGAGCCGGTGACGAAGGGCCAGACCGCCTCGTCCTCCTACAAGCCCGCAATGCTCTCGAACGGCATCCGCACCGCTGTGCCGCCGCATATCTCGACCGGCACGCGCATCGTGGTGATGACCGAAGACGGCTCCTACGTCGAACGCGCGAAGGATTAGCCGATCGAGCTAACGGGGTACCGCGCCGGGGGACGACGCGTTGAAAGTGAAAGCTGTCCGCTTCGTCGCACCTTGGCTGGCAGCTTTCGCATCGCTCCTCGCCAGCCCCTTCGCCGCTTCTGCCGACGAATTCCGTACTCCTTCGATCTCGGCCGTGCGCGTCGAATGGCGCGCGGTGCTCGATCAGCTCCGCGCCGAGATCAATACCCAGCCTTCGATCGCCGCAAACTTCACCTTTGCGAGCCAGCGCCGCGTGCCTTCGTACGATCCGCGCTCACGGCCCGCGCTGGTGCAATTGAACGCGATCACCTCGCAGCTATTCCCCGGCATCGGCCGCAGCCCGATCCCGGTGCTCCTGCCGTTCGACACCGCAAGCTATCTCGAAGCGCGGCAGAGCGGCACGCCGGAGAGCTTGTCGGTGTCGCGCTATCAGGCGGACTTCCGTCCGGCCGATCTCTTCCATGCAGGAGCCGCCGGTTATGATGCGATGTTCGCACTCGAGCCGGGAGCAGGCAACGGGATGCCGGAGCGGACTTTCGCAAGACCGGTCGAGGTGCATATCACCGGCTCGCTGCTCCTCTATGATCTCAACGATCGGCTCGGCGGCAGAGCCGAACCGGTCAAATCGCTTTCGGCGCAATACCCTGATATCCGACGCATCATCCGCGAAGGCTATGTGCGCTACGCCTTCACCCGCTTCGGCGTGCCCTATGTGGTCTCGATCCACTGCCTCGATAGCACGCCGCGGCTGCGGCGACTGGCCTGCCGCGAAGCCTATCCGGTCGCCGAGCGTTTCCTGAAGGCGCTACGCGTCGCCGGCGGCCAACCCTCGCGGCTGCGGCGGGACATCGCCTCCGTGAGCGCCGAGCGGCCGGCAGCCGTTTCACCCGAGTTCACCTATCGGCCGAGCGGCGACATCGTCGCCAACAGCGGTTACCACAAGCAGGGTGGCCGCACCGATCTGACCGCGTATTCGCAGATCCGCTTTCCTTTGGCGAAGGCGCCGGCCTTCGTCCATTCGCAATCGTTCGGCAGGCGCGCCGACCAATATCCCTGGCAGGACAGTTTTTGCGAGGCGCGCAGCTTCGAAGTCGGCCAGTGCGCCAACGGCTTTGGCCACCAGGGGCAGGATATCCGCCCGGGCGCCTGCCCGCCCAACAGCGAAAGCGGGGAGCCCTGCGATCCCAAGCGGCAAGCGATCGTTGCCGTGCGCGATGGCGTCGTGATCCGTTCACGGGGCCAACAGGGGGCGACGCTGCAGGTCAACACCCAGACCGAGCATATTCGCTTCCGATATATGCATATGAACCCGTCGGCGATGGATGCGGACAGCCTTCTCAACGGACGCCGCGTCACGGAGGGCGAAAAGATCGGCGTGGTCTCGAATTATCTCGATCATCCCAACGGCACCACGCGCCACCTGCATTTCGACGTGCAGGTGTTCACGCGCGACGGCTGGCTCTGGGTCAATCCCTACACCACGCTGGTCTCAGCCTACGAACGCCTGATCCGCGGCCGCGGCCGCGAGATCGGCCCCGAACCGCCCGCGGCAGCCGCGGTGGCGCACGCGCAGCCGGAAGACGTGATCCAACGTCTCGATCCGCAGGAAGGTGGCGGCAACTGATTGCCGACCAGGCGATTGACGGAAAGGAGCTAAATCTCCGAAGTCGATTCCGCGATCGTTAAGTGCCTGCAATGTATGGTGGGCAGCAAACTCAAGTGAAACCACGATCGCGCATGTTCTCGACCTTCGCCTGGTATTTTCTGTCGCCGAACGGCCGGATCAGCCGGCAGGAATTCCGACTCGGCTTTCTCGGGATTGTCTTGGTCTACATTCTGCTGGTCCGTAGCTGGCGTAACCTCACCATTCCGCCGGTCCGGTATTACGTCTCACCCGACGTCAATCCGCCGTATGACGGCTCGGTCCGGCTGGCGCTGCTGATCGTTCTGTGGCCGCTCATCGCCATATTGGCGAAACGGTTGCACGATCTGAATGTCTCCGGATGGTGGCTGCTGACCCTTCTCGCCATTCCACTTGTTGCCAGCGCGATCAACATCAGCGTGTCTATTCCATATCTGCTGATCGTTGCCTTTCTGAGCTTCTTTCCCGGAGGATACGGAGACAATCGGTTCGGCCGCGATCCACTGGCGCGCGCCGGAATCTAGCGCGTCCGCCGCGACGCGTTTACAAACCCGCCGAACCGCACTACTCGAGAAACGTCGTGAGCTCCGCGCCCTCGTCGGCCACGAACACAGCAATCAATTCCGCGGGCTCCGTATTGCTCGCATTGGCTGAGACCAGGTGCGTCGAGCCCGGCGGCTCGAAGAAGGACTGGCCGACCTTGAACGTCTCAAGCGGTCCGCCGCCGAGCTGCGAGCGGATTTCGCCCTTGGTGATGTAGGCCGTCACCGAGCCAGCATGCCGATGCGCGCGCGTGAAACCTCCGGGGCCGTAGAACACGCGCACGATGGTGACACGTTTGCCCGGCACGTTTGGCAGAGCGTACGAGCCGATCGGCTCGACCTTGTCGAGCGGCGATCCCTCGGCGGCATTCGCGCAAAGCGGCGCGATGGCGCCGGATAACGTGTCCATCATCGCCGGCAATGTCTTTGCGGTGACCATGGCACAGGCAAGACCGGCAATGACCGCGAGCGAGATCGGCCGCGTCGGTGCGAAAGGAGTTGTCGCCAGCATCGATGCCATGTTGTTCTCCTTTGGAGAAAGACGTTATTCGCCCCCTTTGCCTTCCGGATTCACGACGCGGCTGCGCCGACTGCGGGCGGCTTCCGTGCCGGCGGCGTCCAGCGATAGGCGACGCCATACCTGTTCCAGACGTTGATCGCTGCGATCGCCGAGGTGAGATAGTTCAGTTCCTGCTCGGAGAATTCCGCGCGCGCCTCAGCATAAACCTCGTCGCTCACGCCGTCGCCCAGCGTCGTCAGCGCTTCGGTCCAGGCCAGCGCGGCGCGCTCGCGGCTTGAGAATTGCGGAGCCTCGCGCCAAACCACGACGAGATTGAGCTTGTCGGCGGATATGCCGAGGCTCTCTGCCTGCAGGACATGAAACTGCACACAAAAGGCGCAGCCGTTGATCTGCGAGGCGCGCAGCTTGACCAGTTCAAGCAACTGTTTGTCGAGCCCGGCCTTGGCCGCCATCTGGCCCAGCGCCCGCACGGCCTCGTAGACTTCGGGTGCGAGTTTCTGAAAGTCAGCGTATTCGGCTCTCGCGTGTGACATCGGTTTCGCCTCATGTTATCAGTATACTGATACACTATAAGAGCACTGATATGTCGCGCAAGGCTCGGTTCACCGGCAAGAAATCGGTCACGGTTCGCAAGACGTCAAAAGGCGGAAAATCGAAAAATCCCGCTCGGAATAGGAAAACGCACGCGGCGGAAAATCTAACGGTCGCGACGCCCCGTCCGCCGCCGCCCGGCCAGGGCAAACGCGGCGAGCAAGGCTACCTCGCTTATCTCCTGCGGCAGGCGCAGGCCGCGACCCGGCTGACAATGGAACGCGCGCTGGGAAAGCTCGGCGTCACCCCGCCGCAATTCGTCGTGCTGACGATGCTGCGGGCCTATCCCGGGCTGTCCGGCGCCGATCTGGCGCGGGTGGCGCTGCTGACGCCGCAGACCGTCGGCGTCATCATCCGCAATCTCGAGCGCGACGGCGCGATCCGGAAGACACCGCACCCGGTTCACGGCCGCGTCCTGCAGTGGACGCTGACAAGGCGCGGAACTGCGCTCCTGGAAAAATGCCGGCGCCACGCCCATGCCGTGGACCGGCGGCTGGCTAAAGGGCTGCCCCCCAAGGCGGAACTGATCGTGCGGCGCTGGCTGTCCAAAATCGCCACAGAGCTGCAGGATAGCTAGGTTCCCGCGGCGATGTGACTTTTTGTGTACTTTGATGGCGTCGCTAGATTGGCAGCATGAAGCAGATTGATTCTTTGAAATCCCCTGCCCGCCGGGCTTTCCTGCAAGGCAGCATCGCGGCTGGCACCCTGCTGGCTGGCCCGTTCTCAGCGCTTGCCGCAGCACCACCCGGCTTCGACCAATGGCGCGACAATTTTCGCGCCCGCGCGCTCGCCAAGGGAATCTCGGCGGCCACCTGGACGCGCGTGATGGGCCGCATCGAGCCCGACATGAGCGTGTTCCGGCAGATGCAGAAGCAGCCGGAATTCAACGAGCAGATCTGGCAGTACATCAACCGTCGCGTCTCCGACTGGCGCATCATCAATGGGCGCGAGGCGCTCAAGAAGAACGAGGCGCTGTTCGCGCGGATCGAGAAGGATTTTGGCGTCGAGCGCGGCACGCTGCTGGCGTTGTGGGGCGTTGAATCCGCTTACGGCGATCCGCTGGTGCAGCAGAACCACATGAAGCCGGTATTCCCTGCACTTGCCGCGCTCGCCTGGAACGAGCCGCGTCGCAAGGCCTATTGGGAGACTGAGTTGATCAACGCGCTCAGGATCGTCGATCGCGGCTGGAGCACACCGGAGGAGATGCGCGGCTCCTGGGCCGGCGCCATGGGGCATTCGCAATGGATGCCGGAAGTGTGGCTCAATGTCGGCTTTGACTATGACGGCGATGGCAAGGTCTCGCCATTCGGCCGGCCGGACGATGCACTCGGATCAACCGCGAAATACCTCGTCAACCGCGGCAAATATCACCGCGGCCAACATTGGGGCTATGAAGTACGCGCCAATGGCAGCATGAGCGGCAGCCGCACCTACGCGGCGTGGGCCAGCGCCGGCGTGACCCGCGCCGACGGCCAGCCGTTCCCGCAGCCGAATGCATCGGCGCAACTCTGGATACCGGTCGCGGGCGGCCCCGCCTTCCTGCTGGGTCCGAATTTCTATGCCGTGCGCAGCTACAACCCCTCGATGAACTACGCGCTGGCGATCTGCCATCTCGGCGACCGCATTCTCGGCGCGCCGCTCTTCATCCATCCCTTCCCCGGCTCCGAGCGCGCACTGACGCTTGCTGAGGTGCAGGAAATGCAGACCCGGCTGACCAAGGCCGGCTTCGATACCGGCGGCACCGACGGCCGCGTCGGCAACGACACCATGAAGGCGATCCGGGATTATCAGACCAAGATGAGCCTGCTGCCCGCCGACGGTTACGGTGGACTGAAGGTACTGGCGCGGTTGCGGCAGGGTCCGTAGCGTGTGTCGTCACCAGGTCGTCATTCCGGGGCGATGCAAAGCATCGAGCCCGGAATCCATTTCTCCCCTCGCGACCGCTGCCCAATGGATTCCGGGCCTACGCCTTCGGCGCATCCCGGAATGACGAGAGGGATTGACTGCTGTCACGCCCTGCGCGCGACGGCACCTGCATTCATCCCGCCGTCGATGACGAGCTCAGTTCCCGTCACGTAGCGCGACGCATCCGAGGCCAGATACAGCACGCCGCTGGCGATCTCCGCCGCCTGGCCGGCGCGGCCGAGCGGAGTTGCGAGCTTCGCGCGCTCTTCCGGATCGATCGGCGCGTTGGCGCGGTTTCCCGTCGCCTCCGTCGGGATCTTGCCCCAGATCGGGGTGTCGATGATGCCGGGATGCACCGAATTGACGCGGATGCCGTCACCTATGGCGGCGCATTCCATCGCGACAGACTTCGCAAGCAGCCGCACGCCGCCTTTGGTCGCGGAGTATCCGGCAAGGCCCGCCGCGCCGCGCAGGCCCGCAAGCGAGGACATCATGATGACGGATCCGCCGCCGCTCTTCCGCATCAGCGGCAGAGAATATTTCACCGAGAGGAAAACACCGTCGAGATTAATCGCGGTCTGCCGGCGCCAGTCGGCGAGCGTCATGTCGGTGATCGACGGCACGGAGATGCCGATGCCGGCATTGGAGACCAGCACATCGAGCCGGCCGAACCGTTTCTCGATCTCCGAGATGATCTCCACCCAGCGTGCCTCGCTGGTCACGTCCTGTTGCAGAAACACCGCTTTGCCGCGGGCCTTGCTGATGCCGGCAACGAGCTCCGGTCCCCTGAGCTCGTCGATATCGGTCGCCACGACCGTGGCCCCCTCCTGAGCCAGCAATTCCGCGACCGCCGCGCCAATACCCGAGGCCGCGCCGGTGACCAGCGCCACCTTGCCTTCCACCTGTCCCGCCATGTGCTCTCCCCGACTGTTTTCTTATCTGATCACCGAAGGCCCCTGATCGGGGACCGCGACGTCGAGCACACGCAATTGCACACGTTCGGTGCCTTGCCAACGGTCGATCGCAAGGGAGCCTGCGACATGGAGCGGCTGGCCGCGATTCTGGATCAGCGCATTGCCGAGCTTTTGGCCGACGGAACGGAAAGCCATGCCGTTCACGATCGCGCCGTCGCCGGATTTGAAGCGCAGCCGCAGATGCGCCTGCCCGACTTCATCGGCATAGACGAGCTGGTGCGCCGGCAGCGCGATCACCGGCTCCGGATTGCCGGCGCCGAACGGGCCGGCGCGGTTCAGCATCGCAGCAAATTCCACCGTTACGGCGCGCGCGCTCACCGCGCCGTCGATGAACAATTCGTTCTCGTGGCGCGAATTGGCGACGTCGGCCGCGAGCACGCTTTCCAGATAGGCGCGGAACTCGGCGAGCTTCTCCTTTCGCAGCGTTATGCCCGCCGCCATCGCATGGCCGCCGCCCTTGAGCAGCAGGCCGTCCGCCACCGCCTGCCGCACCGCCTTGCCGAGATCGACGCCGCCGATCGAGCGGCCCGAGCCGGTGCCGATGCCGCCAGGCTCAAGCGCGATGGCAAAGGCTGGCCTGCCGAATTTCTCTTTGAGGCGCGAGGCCACGAGACCGACGACGCCGGGATGCCAGCCCTCGGCGGCCGTGACGATGACGGAGCCCTTGTCCTCCAATCCGAGCGAGGCCAGCGCCTCCGCCTCGGCCTGCGCTTCAGCCGCCTGCTCGATGACGCGCCGCTCGCTGTTGAGGCGGTCGAGCTCGGCCGCGATCCGCGCCGCCTCCGAGGGGTCGCTTTCCAGGAGCAGCCGCACACCGAGATCGGCGCGCCCGATCCGCCCACCCGCGTTGATGCGCGGCCCCAGCATGAAGCCGAGATGCCAGGCCTCTGGCGGGCCGTTGAGCCGGGCCACATCCATCAGCGCGGTATGCCCGACATGGTCGCGCCTGCGCAGCGCGATCAGCCCCTTGGCGACGAGGGCGCGGTTGAGCCCGATCAGCGGCGCGACGTCGGCCACCGTCCCGAGCGCGACGTGATGCAGCATGCCCAGCAGATCCGGCTCCGGCAATTCGGGCGTCCAAAAGCCCCGCTGGCGCAATTCCCGGTTCACCGCAACCAGCGTCACCAGCACAAGACCAACGGCTGCGAGATGGCCAAGGCCGGAGAGATCGTCGGGCCGGTTCGGATTGACCAGCGCGTCGACCTCGGGCAGCGCCTCGCCGCATTGATGGTGATCGATGACGACCACGGACATGCCGAGCTGCCGCGCCTCCGCCAGCGGCTCCAGGCTCGTGGTGCCGCAATCGACGGTGACGAGGAGCGTCGCGCCCTTGGCGGCGAGCGCACGCACGGCCTCCGTGTTCGGGCCGTAGCCCTCGAACAGGCGGTCGGGAATGTGGATCAGCGGATCGAGCCCGCAATGCCGCAAGTGCCAGGTGAGCAGCGCCGCCGAGGTTGCGCCGTCGACGTCGTAGTCGCCGAAGATCGCGACCTTCTCGTTACGCACCGCCGCATCCGCGATCCGCCTTGCCGCCGCCTCCATCGCGGTCACGGTGAAGGGATCCGGCATCAATTTGCGGATGGTCGGATCGAGGAAATCCGGCAAGTCATCGATCGCGACGTCGCGGCCCGCGAGCACGCGCGCCAGCATTTCCGGCAGTTGGTGGCGCTGCGCGATCGCGAGCGCCCGCGCCGCTCCCCGCGCGTCCAAACGGTCGCGCCAGAATTTGCCCGTGAGCGAGCGCGCCACGCCGAGAAAGGCCGGCGGCATCTCCACAGGCAGGATGGCGGTGTGCAGCGTCATAACGATCCCGACGACGAGTGGCGCTCGCATGAGAGCGAATCAGTGCTGCCATCCTCGACCCTGAGCGGGCGATCGCGAAGCGTTACCAGGCGGTTTTGCCCGCTTTTCGCAGGAGGCGGACGTTGCGGAATTGGCTTGCAGGGGTTGTCGACGCCTTCGCCGGGCGGTGTCAGGAGAGGGATTCACGACAGGAAACAGCGGAGTGCCGAAATAAAGTGCAGTCCCACATAGGTGGCAATTTCGGAAAATTAAGCCGACGTTAGCCGAAATCCTCGAAAAAGGACGCACGTTTGATGTGCGATTTTTTTGGTTCCGTTCCGTCCGCAGGAAGCGGTCAAAGGCTTAATGCAGGGGAAGTCCGCCTATGTCCATCGCGCTCCCGCGCGCGAAATCAATCGCGAGCGAATCGGCGGTCTCACCTGACGTCGACGATGAATCCGACATTTCGGCCCTGATCGCGCGGCTGACCGCGGAGGTCAACCAGATCGCCTGCGAGAAGACCAGGTCGATCCAGAAGATCACCAACCAGATGAAAATGCTGGCGCTGAATGCGCTGATCGAGAGCTCGCGCGCCGGTGCGCAAGGCGCCGGCTTTGCAGTGGTGGCGCAGGAAGTGCGAGGCGTCGGCCAGCAGGTCGAGACCATCGCGCGCGAACTCGAGACGCAACTAACGCGGCGCACCGGCAGTCTCATGAGCTCGATCGAGCGCATGACCGACCGCTCGCGCGGCGAGCGCATGGTGGACCTTTCGCTGAATGCGATCGAACTGATCGACCGCAACCTCTATGAACGCACCTGCGACGTGCGCTGGTGGGCGACCGATTCCGCCGTCGTCGACTGCGCCGCATCACCGCAACCGGCAGTGGTCGCACACGCTTCCGAGCGGCTTGGCGTGATCCTTTCCGCCTACACCGTCTATCTCGATCTCTGGCTTTGCGATCTCGAAGGCAATGTGCTCGCCAACGGGCGCGCCGATCGCTTCAAGGTGATCGGCCAGAATGTCGCGGCTACAAAATGGTTTCGTCAGGCGCGCGACCTGCGCTCGGGGGACGATTATGTCGCCGGCGACGTCGAGTGCCAGCCGTTGCTCGGCAATGCCCAGGTCGCGACCTATTGCGCCAGCGTCCGCGAAGGCGGCAAGGCCCATGGCAAACCGACAGGCGTGCTCGCGATCCATTTCGACTGGGAGCCGCAGGCGCGCGCCATCGTCCAGGGTGTACGCGTCGGCGCCGCCGACAAAGCGCGCGTGCTGCTGATCGATTCCAATTTCCGGGTGATCGCGGCGTCCGACGGCAAGGGCCTTCTGACCGAGCACGTCTCGCTGTCGCTGGGCGGCCAGCGCAGCGGCTTCTACCACGACCGCTCCGGCGCATTGGTCGCCTTCCACGCCACGCCGGGCTACGAGACCTACAGGGGTCTCGGCTGGTACGGCGTCATTCTCTGCGGGGCGGCTTCCTAGAGGAGTGCCGCAACCCAGCGCGTTGCTGTGCACCCCTCATGATGAGGAGCCGCACCGCGGCGTCTCGAACCATGAGGCCCCACTGTCACCCGCGGCCATCCTTCGAGACGCGGCCCTGAGGCCGCTCCTCAGGATGAGGAGCTTTTGCGTGGCGGGTTCCTCTTAGGTTTTCCGCTGCGTTCTTCTCGCGACGAACTAGCAGCCCATCCGATCGGCGATCGCGCCAAAGTCCTTGGCGACGATGTCCCAGTCGCCGGTTGCTTCGAAGTCGACTTTCTGCAGCGGGCCGTATTCGGTCGGACGCGCCACAAAGGCGGTCTTCAGGCCGTTCTGTTGCGCGTGCTTGAGATCGCCGTTGTGCGCGGCCACCATCATCACCTGCTCCGGCGGCAGGCACAACAATTTCGCGGCGCCGAGATAGGTTTCCGGATCGGGCTTGTAGTGCTCGAACAATTCGGCCGACATGATGAGATCCCAAGGGAGCCCTGCGAACTTCGCCATGTTGGTCAGCAGTGCGACATTGCCGTTCGAGAGCGGCGAGATGATGTATTTCGTCTTCAGCCGCGCCAGCCCCGCCACGCTGTCGGGCCAGGGATGCAGGCGGTGCCATCCCATCGTCAGGTACTGCAGGTCGGCGTCGGTCAATCCCTTGACGCCCCGCTGCTCGACCAGCTTCTCCAGCGAGCGGCGGTGCAGCACGTCGAGGATGACATAGCCGTGTTCGGGATGTTTGCGCACCTCATCCATCGAGGCGACATAGACCGCGCGCCAACCGTCAACGAGGGCGGTCCAGTCGGCTTCGATGCCGCGCGTCTTCGACCAGTTCGTGAAGTCGTTGATCAGGCTGGTGCGCCAGTCGACAACGGTGCCGAACACGTCGAACACCAACGCCTTTACCGCCGAAAGATCGGCCATGCTCGCCTCCCGTTTTTTCTTGTCATTCCGGGGCGCGCATCAGCGCTCCCCGGAATGACGGCTCACTTCAGTCGAGATGGAACTTCTCGAGCTGGCGGTGCTCCGCCTTGATGTAGCGCACGGTGCCGGTGACCGAGCGCATCACCACCGTCTCGGTCTCGATCGTGTCCTTCTTGAACTTGACGCCTGTCAGCAGCGAGCCTGTGGTGACGCCGGTGGCGGCGAACAGACAGTCGCCACGCGCCATGTCCTCGATGCCGTAGATCATCTTCGGATCGGTGATGCCCATCTTCTGCGCGCGCTCGCGCTTCTCGTCGCTGTCGAGGATGAGGCGGCACTGCATCTGGCCGCCGATGCAGCGCAGCGCTGCCGCGGCCAGCACGCCCTCGGGCGCACCGCCGGTGCCCATGTAGATGTCGACGCCGGTTTCGTCCGGGTTGGTGGTGTGGATCACGCCGGCCACGTCGCCGTCGGTGATCAGGCGCACGGCGGCGCCGGTCGAGCGGATGCTCGCGATGATGTCGGCATGGCGCGGACGGTCGAGCACCAGCGCTGTGATCGCCGATGCCGGCACGCCCTTGGCCTTGGCAAGCCGCTGGATGTTGTCGGCCGGCGACGCGTCGAGTTCGATCACGTTCTTGGCGTAGCCCGGACCGATCGCGATCTTTTCCATGTAGACGTCGGGCGCGTGCAGCAGCGTGCCGCCATCGGCCATCGCCATCGTGGCGATCGCGCCCGGCATGCTCTTCGCGCAGAGCGTGGTGCCTTCCAGCGGGTCGACGGCGATATCGACCTTCGGCCCAGCATTGAGTCCGACTTTCTCGCCGATGAACAGCATCGGCGCCTCATCGCGCTCGCCTTCGCCGATCACGATGGTGCCCTCGATCGGCAATTTGTTGAGTTCGCGGCGCATCGCGTCGACGGCGGCCTGGTCGGCCGCCTTCTCCTCGCCGTGGCCGCGCAGCCGCGCGGCCGACACCGCCGCCCGCTCCGTTACCCGCACGATTTCGAGCGTGAGAATGCGCTCGAGCAAGAGTTGCGGCGGGACGGAAATATGGGTCGACATCTCTGCACTCCTTCAGCCTTCGGGCCCCTCGCCCGCATTCAATCATCTAACGTAGAGGGCGTTCGCTATCGCACACTAATTTTTCTCAATTCGGATCACCTGCGGGCGACCACTGATGACCCTGTCGCGCTGCACGGCCTTGAGCGCCCGGTGAACCGCGTCTTCACTGGTCGCATAGGTAATCAGAATGACCGGAACCGGTGAAGCTTTTTTGGCCGAACCGTTAACATCACCGCCATTGCGGTGGCGCTGCACGATCGATTCCAGCGAAATCTTCTGTTCCGCGAGCCGCGTTGCGATGGTCGCGGCGGTGCCGGCGTGGTCGCGGGCCAGAAGGCGGATGTAATATCCGCCTTCATGGCGCTCCATCGGCGCCTTTGTCGTGGCGCGTAGGCTGTCGACCGGCCGGCCGAACGGCGTTGCGCGGATGCCGCGCGCGACGTCGGCTATATCGGCAACAACGGCGGACGCGGTCGCCGCCCCGCCTGCCCCCGGCCCGACCAGGGTGATCGGCGGAATGCCCTCGCCGTCGATCGTCACCGCGTTGGTGACGCCCATCACTTGGGCAATCGACGAAGATTTCGGCACCATGGTCGGATGCACGCGCTGCTCGATGCCCTTTGCGGTTCGCACCGCAACGCCGAGCAGCTTGACGCGATATCCGAGTTCCTCCGCCGCACGCAGGTCTTCGGGCGTGATCGAGGAAATGCCTTCGACATAGACAGCGGTTTGCGCGACCTTGGTGCCGAAGGCGAGGCTCGCCAGGATCGCAAGCTTTTGTGCGGTGTCGTGTCCGTCGACATCGAAGGACGGATTGGCTTCGGCATAACCGAGCCGCTGCGCATCCTTCAAACATTCCTCAAACGACAATCCCTCATGCTCCATCCGCGTCAGGATGTAATTGCAGGTGCCGTTGAGGATGCCGTAGACGCGGTTGACGCTGGTGCCGGAGAGCCCCTCGCGCAGCGTCTTGATCACGGGAATCGCCGCGCCGACCGCGGCCTCGTAATTCAGTGCGCCACCATTCTGCTCGGCGGCCTTGGCAAGCTTCAGCCCGTGCTTGGCGATCAGCGCCTTGTTGGCTGTCACCACCGACTTGCCGGCCTTGAGCGCGGTCTCGATCGCCGAGAAGGCGGGATCATCGGCGCCGCCCATCAACTCGACGAAACAGTCGACATTGGAATCCTCGGCCAGCGCCTGCGGGCTTTCGACCCAGTCGATACCGCGCAAATCGAGCCCGCGCTTCTTCGCCTTCGACCGCGCGGTGACCGCGACGACGCGCACGCCGCGACCGCTGCGCGCCGCCAAGGCGGCTCCCTGCTGCTCAATCAGGCGGACGACTTCGGCGCCAACGGTGCCGAGCCCCGCTATGCCCACTTTCAGCGGTGCGACCATTGCAAAGAAACCTGCCGGAGGACTTTATGACCTAAGCATGATCTGATCCGAAAACCGGATTCCACTTTTCGGGATCATGCCTAGCGCCGGTTGGCGAGAGGAACCACGTTGTGCAACGTTTCGATGCCGCTTTCAAGGAAGCGGCGCACGCCGCGCGCGGCCTGGCGAATACGTTGCTCGTTTTCCACCATCGCGATGCGGACAAAGCCTTCGCCGTGCTCGCCGAAGGCGACGCCGGGCGACACCACCACGCCGGACTTCTCCACCAAGAGGGTTGCGAACTGCATGCTGCCGACATCCTCGAACGCTTTCGGCAGCGGCGCCCAGGCGAACATCGAAGCTTGCGGCGGCGGGATATCCCAGCCGGCGCGGCCGAACGCCTCCACCAGCGTGTCGCGCCGGCGGCGATAGGTCTCGCGCATCTCGCGGATACAGTCGTCCGGCCCGTTCAGCGCCGCGGTCGCGGCCACCTGGATCGGCGTGAAGGCGCCGTAATCGAGATAGGATTTCACCCGCGCCAGCGCCGCGATGATACGCTCATTGCCGACCGCAAAGCCCATGCGCCAGCCGGCCATCGAATAGGTCTTCGACATCGAGGTGAATTCGACGGTGACGTCCATCGCGCCCGGCACCTGTAGCACCGAAGGCGGCGGATTGTTGTCGTCGAAATAAACTTCGGCGTAAGCGAGATCCGACAGGATGAAGATCTCGTGCTTCTTCGCAAAGGCGACGAGGTCTTTGTAGAAGTCGAGATCGGCGACATAGGCCGTCGGGTTGGAGGGATAGCAGACCACGAGCGCGAGCGGTTTCGGGATCGAATGGATGATCGCGCGCTCCACCGACTCGAAGAATTGCGGCGTCGGCTCCGACGGCACCGAGCGGATCACCCCGCCCGCCATCAGGAAGCCGAAGGCATGGATCGGGTAGCTCGGATTCGGGCACAGGATGACGTCGCCGGGCGCGGTGATCGCCTGCGCCACATTGGCAAAGCCCTCCTTCGAGCCCAGCGTCGCCACCACCTGGGTGTCCAGATTGAGCTTCACGTCGAACCGCCGCGCGTAATACGCAGCCTGCGCCTTGCGGAGACCGTTGATGCCGCGCGAGGCCGAATAGCGGTCGGTCCGCGGCTTGCCGAGGGTTTCCTTCACCTTCTCGATCACATGGGGCGGCGTCGGCAGGTCCGGGTTGCCCATGCCCATGTCGATGATGTCGGCCCCGGCATTGCGCGCGGCTGCCTTGGCCTGGTTGACCTTCTCGAACACGTAAGGCGGCAGACGGCGAATGCGATAGAACTCTTCCATGGGACCTCTGCTCCGACGACCGGCACGGCAGAATCGCGAGCGTGTACGCGGTTTGCCGAGACCAAGCCCGGTTTGGCCCGGAAATTACGCCCAATCAATGACTTAGAGCGTTTCCAGACGCAAAATCTGGGCTCGGCGACCGGATATGCGGTTGAATTGAGGTTCTTTTAGCATGTAGCGGTGGCAGCGCCAGCGATTCCGCCCCGTCACTTACCGGCGTTCTGCGCGGCTGCAGCCTGGCGGTCGCGGGCCGCCTTCAGCTCGGCCTCGATCTTGGCCTGCTCTGCCGGCTTCATCGGCGCCTCCTCACGATCCGGCGGCATGTCGTGCACCGGGAGATAGCCGCCGGCCTCCTTCGGACGCGCCGGGGCATCGGCTGGCACCCCGACGCCGGGAAGATCCGCGATCGACGTGGAGCAGCCGCCAAGCGCAACCGCGGACACGAGCAGCGCGCCGACCGCGAGCAGCCTTTTCATTCGATCGATACGCATACGTCCGGAAGTCCCCACTTGCCGGTAACTAATCACTGGTACGAGCCTTGCAGCGACAAATCGTCTGATCGCTTCGGCCCTGCCCTAACCGTTCAAACCATTGTCGCCCGAAACGATTAAGTCGTGAACAACAAATCCGATTGATGCGGCTTCAATGTGTCGGAACTGGGAGGAATTTGTCGCAGTGCAACAATGCGAAAACCTAGAGAAATCCTACATCTTCCTTGCCGCACCGCGCGATGACGCGGCTCAATTGAAGCGATAATGTCCATTGCATGAGCGACGTTACCCTCGAAACCCAGGCCACAAAGAAGTTCGACGGCGAAGCCTTCGCAATGAACATTGCGCGTGCGCTGGAGAGCTCCGGCCAGGCGCTTGCAGCCTATCTGAAGCCGCGTGAGAACGCTGACATCAAGGACAAGGCGGGAGGCGAGTTTGCGGAGGTGATCAAGACCTTCACCGCGGTCGCCGAATACTGGCTCTCGGACCAGGATCGGGCCGCCGACTTGCAGACCAAGCTCGGCAAGGCCTATCTCGACCTGTTCGGCTCGGCCGCCCGCCGCATGGCCGGCCAGGAAGCCAAGGCCGCGATCGATCCGCCACCGCGCGACAAGCGCTTCGCCGACCCGGAATGGCGGTCGAACCAGTTCTTCGACTTCATTCTGCAGCTCTATCTGCTCACCGCGCAATGGGCGCAGGAACTCGTGCGCAACGCTGAGGGCGTCGATCCGCATACCCGCAAGAAGGCCGAGTTCTACGTCCAGCAGATCACCAACGCGCTGGCGCCGTCGAATTTCGTTTTGACAAATCCGGAAGTGCTGCGCACCACGATGGAGACGAACGGCGACAACCTCGTTCGCGGCATGAAGATGTTGGCTGAGGACATCGAGGCCGGCCACGGCACGCTGCGAATCCGCCAGTCCGACCCGACCAACCTCGCGGTCGGCGTCAACATGGCGACCACGCCGGGCAAGGTGATCTATCAAAACGAATTGATGCAGTTGATCCAGTACTCGCCGACCACGGAGACGGTGCTGCGCACGCCGCTCCTGATCGTGCCGCCATGGATCAACAAGTACTACATCCTCGATCTCAGGCCGGAGAAGTCCTTCATCAAATGGTGCGTGGACCAGGGATTGACCGTGTTCGTGATCTCCTGGGTCAATCCCGATCGCCAGCTCGGCAAGAAGACCTTCGCCGACTACATGACCGAGGGACCGCTGACCGCGATGGACGTCATCGAGAAGGTGACGGGCGAGATGAAGGTGCACACCGTCGGCTATTGCGTCGGCGGCACCCTGCTTGCCGCGACGCTCGCCTGGCTCGCCGAGAAGCGCCGCGTGCGCGTCACGTCGGCCACGTTCTTCGCCGCGCAGGTCGACTTCACCCATGCCGGCGACCTCCTGGTGTTCGTCGATGAGGACCAGATCTCGGCGCTCGAGCGCGACATGGAGCAGCGGGGCGTGCTCGAGGGCAGCAAGATGGCGATGGCCTTCAACATGCTGCGCTCCAACGACCTGATCTGGTCCTATGTCGTCAGCAACTATCTGAAGGGGCAGCCGCCCACCTCGTTCGACCTCCTGCACTGGAACTCGGACGCGACGCGGATGCCGGCGGCGAACCATTCCTACTACCTGCGCAACTGCTACCTGGAGAACCGGCTTTCCTCCGGCAGCATGGTGCTGGACAACACGCTGCTCGACCTCTCCAAGGTGAAGGTGCCGGTCTACAACCTCGCGACCCGCGAGGATCATATCGCGCCGGCCGAGTCGGTGCTGTACGGCTCGCAGTTCTTCGGCGGGCCGGTGAAATATGTGCTATCCGGTTCCGGCCATATCGCCGGCGTGGTCAACCCGCCTGCGGCCAACAAGTACCAGTACTGGACCAACGACAACATCAAGGACGCGAGGCTTTCCGACTGGCTGAAGAGCGCCAAGGAGCACAAGGGATCGTGGTGGCCCGATTGGCGCGAATGGCTGGAAAGCATCGATGCCGAGGCAGTCCCCGCCCGCGCTGTCGGGTCTGAAGCGCTGCCGCCGATCGAAGAAGCTCCCGGCAGCTATGTCCGGGTGCGCGCATAGCGCGATGCGCGCCGCTTCGGTATAATCAAGCGTCCACTTGGAGCAGAAAAATCACGCTCTAGACGGGACGCGGATCAATCGAGGGGAAACCAATGACGCGTGAACTGTTCTGGCTGACGCTGACGGTGATTCTGACCGGAATATTGTGGATTCCCTACATCATCAACCGCTGCCAGGTCCGCGGCCTCGCCGGCGCGATGGCCAACCCCTCGCGCGGCGACAAGCCTCTCGCCGACTGGGCGAACCGGCTGATGTTCGCGCATGACAACGCGGTCGAGAACCTCATTGTCTTCGCCCCGCTGGTCCTGATCCTCAATGCAATCGACTATTCCACCAAATGGACCGTGCTCGCTTGCGCCGTCTATTTCTGGTCGCGCGTGGCGCACCTGATCGTCTACACGCTCGGCCTGCCGGTGTTCCGCACCCTCGCCTTCGTCATCGGCTTCGTCGCGCAAGCCGTGCTCGCGCTGGCGATATTCAGGGTGCTCTGATTGCAGTGCTTCACGGCTGTGGCCTGGCCTCGGGCTTCATGCTCAAATCCATGGATGCCGTCAGCTTGGCGCGAATGTAGTCGCCGGCCAACACGGGCTCGTACAGCGCGGGATGCTTCGCATCGACGCAAGTCGGGAGGCAGGCGACTTCGGCCGACTCGTTCGGTCCCGTGAAGGCCACCATGGACAGGCGCGCGGTCGAGCCTGTGAGGCTGCGATCGGGGTTGGATACCCGATGCAGCGTCGAGCGCCAGCGGCCATTGGTCCATCGCGACATCAGATCGCCGACATTGATCACGAAGGAGTTCGGAACGACGCCAACCTCGCTCCATGTCCCGTCGCGATCACAGACCTCGAGGCCGCCCGGCGCCTCGTCCTGCCGCAGGATGGTCAGGCCACCGTAGTCATGATGGGCGCCATAGCGCAATTGACCCGGCGCAGGCGGTTGCGGCTGATCGGGATAATGTACAAAGCGCAGCGTGATCGATGGATCGGCATACGAGGACGCGAAATAGTCTTCTGGCAGATCGAGGGCCAACGCCGAAAGACGCGTGAGATGAGCGGTGAGCGTCATGATCTCGGCCGACCAGGCTTCAACCAAGTCTCGAAGCCCGACCGGACTGGCGGGCCATATATTCGGCCGGCCGCTGTGGGCTTCCCGGTGTGGAGCCGCAAACACCAGGGCCTCGCACAGGTCAGGCGGCGTTTCGCCCGACAGGGTCTTGGCGACACTCTCGATTCCGATCGGCAGATAGCCGCGCCCCTTGGTCTTCTCGGGTGCGGCATTCTGCAGCTTCGTCGCCATGGGCTGCGCGAAATAGTCCTTCACAGCGCCATAGGTGTCGCTCGCGAGCTGTTCCGGCACCCCGTGCCCGACCACAACGGCGAAACCGATGCTTTCGAACGCATGACCAAACGCCAGTCCGACCTTCTGGCGGGCCGCAGCGTCACCGTGGACGAAGGGAGCTATATCGACGATGGGAAGAGTCATCTGAGGCATCGAAATCTCTCGGCAAACATACCAGGGGGTCGAGCGGTCATTTGGTGTTGCTGAATCGCAGCGTGTAGGCGGATCTCACGTCGAGCGTTCTCGGATAGACTCCTGCCGTGGCGAGCGTGTCGAAGAAGCGGGTCCAGCGTTCGTCCGTCATGGCGCCAATCCCCAGCCTGTCGGCATCGCCCCCAAGGACAAGCCCGCGCTTGCGCATCTGGTCGAGCTTGAAGCGGAACAGTTCCTCTCCGCCGGTTGGATTGACGGCGAGGATAGCTTTCATGGCCGGTGTGGCGTCACCCGTCATACATTCTTCGAACCCCTTTCGGGTTGCTTCGACGAAGGCCTGAACGGTGTTGGAATGACCTTCAATATAGGCGTCGGTGGCGAAGATCGTGGTCGCGTAATTGTCGTAGCCATAGTCGGCAAGCAGGATCGATACGGGCGGTGCAGGCAAGGCCTTGCCGAGCAGCAAGGCGTCTTCGGTGATATAGCCTTGCTGCACGGCCTTGGGATCGGCAAGAAACGGCGCAGCCGAATAGCTGTAGGCCGCCAGTTGATCATCCGAGAAGCCGAACTTGGCTTTCAGGAATTGCCAGAATTCGTTTCGTGAGAACTGGCCGATCATGATCCGCCGGTCCTTCAGGTCCTGCAGGGTGGAAACGCCCTGGCCTGCATGAGCCACCAGCGTCTGCGGGTCCTTCTGGAAAAATGCCGCGACCGTACGGGCCTTCACGCCCCGATTGACCAGATTGAGCGTTGTGAAACTCGACCCCATGCCCATGTCGATTTCGCCGGCAGCGACCATGAGGGGCATATTGACGTTTGGATTGCCGGGACGAAGTTCGACGTCGAGGCCAGTGTCCTTGTAGTAGCCCTTCGCCTGAGCCTGGAAGAAGCCACAGTGCTCCCCTTGTGGCACCCAGTTTAGGCCGTAGACAACCTTATCGAGCGCCTGGGCTGGCGAACCCATGACCGACAAGGCCATCGCACAGATAGTAAGACACTGTTTCATGAGTGTAGCGGTCCGCATGCCTGCCCCTTTGGACTGGAAGTGATTCAGCCGACCGTCGGGACGCCATCGTCGTCACCACAACGGCAAGCTGAGCCTGCGAGCCAGCTTCATCTCCGTGTTTGCGGAGCGCTCGGCGACCACTTGATTGCAAGGCAATAGGAAGTCTTGCACCGCAAAGCGTTGCGTACGAGCATCATTTTTTGCGCATTGTGTTCGCAAAAAGCGTACGCAGACAGGATGCGCCCTGTGCGCGCCAGCCATCGGATCGCGGACGAGCGCCCTCATGTGCGGCGACTGACTTCATCCAGTTTCCTGGTGAGCCTGGAGCGCGCCCCGATTGCGCCGCTCAGCGCCGATGGTCCAACGTCGCTCCGGCAGAATGCTGAGCGCATCGCTGCGCGAAGCGCTCAGCATGACAGAACCGTGCCGCCCGCTTCAGGCTTAGGCCTCAGCGAGCCCCAGCATCAGCCGCATGTTTTGCACCGCCGCGCCCGAGGCACCTTTGCCCAGGTTGTCCAGGCGCGCGACCAGCACCGCCTGATGGTGCTTGTCGCTGGCAAAGACGTAAAGTTCGAGTCTGTTGGTCTCGTTCAGCGCCTCGGGCTCGATCCGCCCGCCCTTGGCGGCCTCGTTCTCAAGCGGCATGACCGAGACGTAGCGGCTTCCGGCGTAGCGTTCCGCCAGCGCAGCGTGGAGGTCGGCCGCACCGGGCTTGCCCGGCAGCGTCTCAAGCTGCAATGGCACTGACACCAGCATGCCCTGCCGGTAGTTGCCCACCGACGGCACAAAGATCGGCCGGCGCGTCAGCCGCGAGTAAAGCTGCATCTCCGGCACATGCTTGTGCTCGAAACCGAGACCATAAAGTTCGAAGGCTGGCGCGGTGCCGTCCTCGAAGCTTGCGATCATCGACTTTCCGCCGCCGGAATAGCCGCTGACGGCGTTGACGGTGACCGGGTAGTCCGCAGGCAGCAGGCCGGCGTCGACCAGCGGGCGGAGCAGCGCGATCGCGCCGGTCGGATAGCAGCCGGGGTTGGAAACCTTCCGAGCGGTGCGGATCTTGTCCGCCTGATCCGGCGCGAGCTCCGGAAAGCCGTAGGTCCAGTCGCTGGCAACGCGGAACGCCGTCGATGCGTCAAGCACCCGGGGTACCGCGGCGCCCATGCCATCGATCAACGCAACGGTCTCCTTCGCGGCATCGTCCGGCAGGCAGAGGATCACCAGATCCACCTCCTCCATCAGCGCGCGCTTGGCGCCTGCGTCCTTGCGCTTTTCTTCGGCAATGCTCTTCACCACCACGTCATTCTGCAGCCGAAGCCGCTCGTTGATGCCGAGGCCCGTTGTTCCACTGGCACCGTCGACAAACACGGCGGGCTTGGCGGCGCTGCCGACGGTCGGGGATGGCTTGACGTCAGAGAGGCTCATGGCTCGCTCCTTTCGAGCTTGTTCGGTTCACTTGCAAAGGCCTGCGGCCGCGCTTGGCGCATCAGATGCGCAATCTGTTGCGCGCCTGCATCGGTCTGCGAAGCGAGCGCGCTCGCCACCGCTGCGTAGTCGGTTTCGGATTTGTGCTGGTTGAGCTTGAAGCTACCCTCGACCTCTTCAACCGTCATCTCAAGACCCACGATTGCCTTCTTCATCGCCTCGAGCCGTGCGGCGGTCATCTTCGATGACGTCCACGGCTTCTTCGGCAGCAGCCTGTTCTCGAACTTGGCGCTGAGCGTATCGATCTGCACCGCAAGCTCGTCATCCGACAGCGGCCGTACCGGACCGCTCAGATGCACAGCCTGATAAAGCCAAGTCGGCACCTGATCGCGTGAGACATACCAATCCGCCGACACATAGGCATCCGATCCGGTGACGGCCAGCAGCCAGGACGAAGTCCCCGCAAGCTTTATCAGCGGATTGTGACGGGCGAGATGAAACACCGCGCGCGGCGTCCCGTCCGCGCCATAGGACAGGTAGAACGGCAGCGGCGAAGCGATCGGCTTGGCGCCGTCCCAGGCGCAGACAAGGCCGAACCCGCGCGCTTCCGCAAAGGCGAGACTTGCGGCGCGGTCGGGCTTGAACGGCGGTGGCGTATACATGTCGAACTCCGGAGGTGGCTAGGAGCCGCCAGACCGACCGCGTTTCTTTTCTTGGGAAAGATGCCGCGGGAGGTGATCCGGCGGCAGAGGCGATGATCTTAAACGCAGACGACCGCCCATACCGCGCACGCGCGGCGGCGGCGGGCGATGAAATTGGTCGCAGCGTGGATCATGCGTGAGGCTATAGGGGTGCGGGGCCTGATCGTCAAGGCGCAACGCCGTCAATCCGGGGCGACGCGGTAGCGTCGAACCCGGAATCTCCCGCCGCAACTTCCGGGTTCGCGCGCTAAAGGCGCACGCCCCGGAATGACGAGCGTGGGGCCATTCAGATCACGGGATTCCACGGCACCGGGATCACCCGATAGCCATTGCCGTCCTTCTCGACATTGGCGAGGCCGGGGAATGGATAGTGGAAACCCTGCAATTGCAGCTTCTCGGCGGCCACCATGTCGTAGACCCGGCGACGGGTCTTCTCGGCCATGTCGGCGTCCTGATCGAAGAAGGCGTGCCAGCCCGGATTGGTCGCGAACGGATTCGGATTGTTGGTGACGTCGGACTGGATGAATACCTTCCCTGAACCCGACGACAACACGTAGGAGGTGTGACCCGGGGTGTGGCCGGCGGTCTCGACCGCGAGCAGTCCCGGCGCGACCTCCTTGCCCCATTCGTAGGGCGTCACCTTCTTCTGAAGGCTCGCCTCGAAGATGCTGCGGTTGTTCTTGAAAAGATTCTGCATGCGACCGGCCGGAGCGCGACTCATCTCGCCATCGTCCATCCAGAACTTCCACTCCACGGCAGGCACCAGCACCTCGGCGTTCGGAAACGCCGGCGTGCCGTCCGCCGTCAAGAGACCATTCACATGGTCGCCGTGGAAGTGGGAGATCACGACCATGTCGACCGCCTTGGGATCGAATCCCGCCGCCGTCATATGGTCGATGAACAATCCGTTAGCGCCTTTGCTGCTGACCTTGCCCGTGGGGCCGTTGCCAGTGTCGAGCACGATGAGCTTGCCGCCGCTGTTGATCACGAGCGGGGCGAAATGGATCGTGAAGACATCACGCGGCAGGAACGCCTTTTCCAGTGCCGCGTTCACTTCCTCCTTCTTCGCATTGGTGATGAAGGAGTCTTCCAGCTTGAAAACGTTCTTGCCGTCGGACACCACGGTGACCTGGATGTCACCGACCTTGTAGCGGTAGAAGCTCGGCGCCTGCTTGTCCGCGAGCGGCGCCGCGGCCTGTGCGGGAATGTTCGGCAACAGCGGCGCAGCAGCAATAGCGGCTGCGCCCGCGAGGGCGTGACGACGTGTGATTTCCATGATGCTCTCCCAGTGAAACGATGACCGCGGTAATTCCGCGTTGGCTTCCTGCAAGGACCCAATCCACCGGAAATGGAGCGCCCGGTATCGACGGGGCTAACCCCCGCCTCGGGCGCTTATTCCACGTCTCACACCGTTCGCCACAACCACTCGGCGATGTGCGCCATCACGTCCCCGAACAGCAGCAGCACCGCCGACCACACCAGCGCGGAGATGAAATTGGCGATCTGGAATGGCCAATATGACATCTCGAAGATACCGGCCGCGAGCGGAACCGAGGCGCGCAAGGGTCCAAAGAACCGGCCAATGAAGATGCTGGGCACGCCCCATTTGCGCACGAAGGCTTCGCCGCGCGGCAGGATCTCCGGATAGCGCGATAGCGGCCACATCTGCGCAACCTTTTCCTTGTAGCGGTAGCCGAACCAATAGGAGACCCAGTCGCCGAGTGCCGCGCCGATGCCGCCGGCGATCCAGACCGGCCAGAAGCTGATACCACTCACCCCGATCAGCGCACCGATCGCGACCAGCGCGCCCCAGGCCGGGATCAGCAGCGAAACGAACGCGAGCGACTCGCCGAACGCCAGCACGAGCACGATTGGCGCGGCCCAAACCTGGTGGTGGCGCACGAAATCGGCCACGGCACGCGCAAATTCTTCCATATAATGAACGCCTTCCCCGCCCCGCTCTGGTGGCTTGAACCTTTCTGCGGGCTCATAGCCTAAGGACAGGTAAGCCAGCCCCTTGCGTGACAATCAAGTCACAAAGCCGAAGGAAGGGGCGTGATTTCAGGTCCCGGCCCCAAGGCCGCAGCGTTTTCCCACAGGATGAGGTTTTTTGATGATTGGATCGTTGATGATGTGCGTGAGTGCCGTCGTTCTACTGCTCGGGATGCTGGGCGGCATTGCCATGGGCATCCAGCAAAATTTCACCCTGGCGCCGGCGCACGCCCATCTGAATCTCGTCGGCGGCGTGCTTTTGTTCCTGTTTGGGCTCTATTACCGCCTGATTCCGGCCGCCGGGGCGACGATGCTGGCCCGGATCCAAGGCTGGATGCACATTCTGGGCGCGATCCTGTTCCCCGCGGGCGTGGCCGTCGTGCTCCTGAAGGGATCCTCGTTCGAGATCGCCCCCGTCGTCGGCTCATTGCTGGTGGTGGGCTCCATGGCCCTGTTTGCCCTGATCGTGTTCCGCACCTCGCGCGCCTGATCGAGAGTTCCTATCTATTTCTGTGACCGCCGGGCGAGGCATCGATTGCCGCTGCCCGGCGGTCACTTTTTAAGCCTATCCGTGTCATAGTCAGAATGACTGATTCGCTGCGTGCTGTTTGCGCAATCTATGAAGAGCCATGTCCAAATCACTGAAATCCGCTGCAAAAACCAAATCCAATGACGACCTGTTCGCCGGTGCCGAGCCTAAAGGCCGGGCGCCGCTGAAGGTCGCTGCGCGCTCGGGTTCCGCTGAGGCTGACTATACCGCTGCTGATATCGAGGTGCTCGAAGGGCTGGAGCCGGTCCGCCGGCGGCCCGGCATGTATATCGGCGGCACCGACGAAAAGGCGCTCCACCATCTGTTCGCCGAAGTCATCGACAACTCCATGGACGAGGCGCTGGCGGGGCACGCCACCTTCATCGAAGTGGAGTTGACCGCGGACGGTTTCCTGACGGTCACCGACAACGGCCGCGGCATCCCGATCGATCCGCACCCGAAATTCCCGAAAAAGTCCGCGCTTGAAGTCATCATGTGCACGCTGCATTCGGGCGGCAAGTTCGACTCCAAGGTCTATGAGACCTCGGGCGGTCTGCACGGCGTCGGCATTTCCGTGGTCAACGCCCTCTCCTCGCGGCTCGAGGTCGAGGTGGCGCGCGGCCAGAAGCTCCACCGCATGACGTTCGAGCGCGGCCATCCCAAGGGCAAGCTCGAAGACCTTGGCAAGGTCAGCAACCGCCGCGGCACGCGCATCCGCTTCAAGCCCGATACCGACATCTTCGGCGCCAAGGCCACATTCAAGCCGCAGCGCCTGTTCAAAATGACGCGCTCAAAAGCGTATCTGTTCGGCGGTGTCGAGATCCGTTGGCATTGCGACCAGGAGCTCTTGAAGGGCGTTGAGGATGTGCCGGCGGAGGCAACCTTCCACTTCCCCGGCGGATTGAAGGATTACCTCGCCGCCGCGATCCATGCCGACACGCTGGTGCATCCGGACATCTTCTCCGGCAAGTCGGGCCGCAACGGCGCCCACGGCGCCTGCGAATGGGCGGTGGCCTGGACGGCGGATGCCGACGGCTTCCTCTCCTCCTACTGCAACACGGTTCCGACCCCCGATGGCGGCACCCATGAATCCGGCATGCGGAGCGCACTGTTGCGCGGCCTGAAGGACCACGCCGAGCGCGTCGGCCAGGGCAAGCGGGCTGCGTCCGTGACCTCGGAAGACGTCATGGTCGGCGCGGCGGTCATGCTCAGCGTGTTCGTGCGCGAGCCGGAATTCCAGGGCCAAACCAAGGACCGGCTGGCCACGGCGGAGGCCCAGCGCATCGTCGAGCAGGCGATCAAGGATCCGTTCGATCACTGGCTGTCGGGCAATCCGGTGCAGGCCAACCGGCTGCTCGATTTCGTGATCGACCGCGCCGAGGAGCGGCTGCGCCGCCGCCAGGAGAAAGAGGTCGCGCGCAAGACCGCAGGCAAGAAGGCCCGCCTGCCCGGCAAGCTCGCCGATTGTACCGACGCCGGACTTGCAGGTTCCGAGCTCTTCATCGTCGAAGGCGACTCGGCCGGCGGCAGCGCCAAGCAGGCGCGCGATCGCAAGCTGCAGGCCGTGTTGCCCCTGCGCGGCAAAATCCTCAACGTCGCCTCTGCCGGCAAGGACAAGCTGATGGGCAATGTCCAGCTCAGCGACCTCGTGCAGGCGATCGGCTGCGGCACCGGCGCGCATTACCGCGAAGAGGATCTGCGGTATCAGCGCATCGTCATCATGACCGACGCCGACGTCGACGGCGCCCATATCGCGTCGCTGCTGATCACCTTCTTTTACCGCCAGATGCCACGGCTGATCGACGAAGGGCACCTCTATCTGGCGGTGCCGCCGCTCTACAAGCTCACCCACGGCTCCAAATCGGTCTATGCCCGCGACGACGCGCACAAGGACGCGCTGATCAAGAGCGAGTTCAATGCCAACGCCAAGGTCGAGGTCAACCGCTTCAAAGGCCTCGGCGAGATGATGCCGGCGCAGCTCAAGGAAACCACGATGGACCCGGCCAAGCGCACCATGCTGCGGGTCGTTCTGCTTGCCGACGACCGCGAGGGCACCGCCGATTCGGTTGAGCGATTGATGGGCACCAAGGCCGAGGCGCGGTTCGCCTTCATTTCCGACAAGGCTGAATTTGCCAGCGACGACCTGCTCGACGTCTAGTCATCGCCTTCCAGTCTAACCCTATGTACACGCGGCAGATTTTTGATCCTGCCGCGGTACGCAGGCCGCTCCGGGCCGAAGAGTACCGGAGCGTTTTCAGGCGAGTGTGCCTGTCCCGCAACAGCATTCCTGGTTGAAATAGCTATAGTTTGTGCAGCTACGGAATGGAATCGACGCAGCCGTCAGGCGCTCGTCATGCAAGTTGGGGATTTGGACATGAAGAAATTGGCGCTCGCTGTGGCCGCGGTTGCAGCACTGACGGGGTCGGCCTCGGCGGCTGATCTTGGCGCTCGGCCGTATACGAAGGCGCCGCCGCCCGTTGCACCGGCCTATAACTGGACGGGCTTCTACGTCTTTGGCGGTGGCGGCGGCGGTCTGTGGAACGCCGACAGCAACATTGAAACCACCGCTGGTGGGATTCCGCTGTCGCGCGACACGCGGCTCGGTGGCGACGGCTGGTTCGGTACCGTTGGTATCGGTTACGACTGGCAGTTCAACGGCCGGTGGGTTGCCGGCGTGTTTGCCGACGGCCAGTTCGGCAGCCTTCGCGGTTCGCTGACCGATCCAATCGGCAATATTGAGGGACGCCAGAAGCTTCGGACCAGCTATGCGGCTGGTGTGCGCCTCGGCTATCTCGTTGCACCGAATGTCTACTCCTACGTCAACGGCGGCTATTCGGGCTCGGAATGGTCGAGCACGGCCATGAACGACCTGGCCGGGAACCCGACCGGAGTCACCACTCCTTCCTTCCGTCGTGATGGCTGGTTCGTCGGTGGCGGCGTTGAGAACAACCTCGACATCTTCGGCATCAGCGCACCCGGCTGGTTCATGAAGACCGAATACCGCTCCGCGTTCTACGACCGCATCTCCCTACCGGAGTCGTTCGTTGGTGTGCCGACGGGAATTTCGACGACCTTCAAGCCCTGGGTGCAGACCATCAGCACCTCGATCGTCTACCGCTTCAACTGGGGCACCCCGTTCGTCGCCAAGTACTGATCTCTGCTGAACTAGCAGGCAGAAGCCCCGGCATTGTCCGGGGCTTTTTTGCGTCTGCGGCTGGCGCTCGTTGCAAGGCTGGCACGCCTGCGACAGCCGGGGCTGGCAAAGGTGCGCCCGATTCGGCATCTTCCCCCGATCTCAACAGAAACGGAAAATAACGATGGGAACGCCCCTCTTCGACCTTACTGGCAAGGTTGCGATCGTCACCGGCGGCAATGGTGGAATCGGACTTGGGATGGCGCGTGGGCTGGCCGATGCCGGCGCTGCGATCGCCGTCGTCGGCCGCAACGAAGAGAAGTTGGCGGCCGCGGTCGCCGAACTCCAGCAGCGCGGCGGCAAGGCCGTTGCAGTCGCCGCCGATGTGACCGACGGCAAAGCCGTCGCCGACATGGTGGCGCGCGTCGAAGCCGAGCTCGGGCGGATCGATATCCTCGTCAACAACGCCGGCATCAATATCCGCAAGCCGCCGCATGCGCTCGATATCGGCGAATGGGATAGCGTGATCGCCACCAACCTCACCAGTGCCTTCCTGTGCTCGCAGGCGGTCTATCCGGCGATGAAAGAGGCCGGCGGCGGCAAGATCATCAATATCGGCTCGATGATGTCGATCTTCGGCGCCAGCTTCGCGCCGGCCTATGCCGCCAGCAAAGGCGGCATCGTGCAGTTCACGCGCTCCTGTGCCTGTGCCTGGGCGGCCGACAACATCCAGATCAACGCGATCCTGCCCGGCTGGATCGACACCGACCTGACCCGGCGCGGCCGCAGCGAGATCGCCGGGCTGCATGAGCGGGTGCTGGCGCGCACGCCGGCGGCGCGCTGGGGCGATATCGGCGATCTCTCAGGGATCGCGGTGTTCCTCGCTTCGCCGGCTTCCGATTTCATCACCGGCACCGCCATCCCCGTCGATGGCGGCTATTCGATCATGGGCTGATTCAGGAGAGCGCGGGCGACTGCACATGTTCGGGGCGCACGCCGATCCCGACGAAGCGCGCGGTGATGCCCTGCAGCCAGGGTATGGCGGTGACCAGCCGCACCACTAGCGGAACCTTGACCGGCTGGCCGGCTGGCCCGAGCGCAGCGCTGATGATCTTGTTCTGCACGATGGTCTGCATCGTCTGAGTCATCTTCATCGGAAATTCGCGCCGCTGACGCACAGCGTCGAGTTCATCCTCGGTCGGACAGCCGCCCGCAAGCTTTGCCGCCAGCAGATTGGCGGTCGCGACCGCGTCCTGCACCGCCAGGTTGACGCCGACGCCGCCGACCGGCGACATCGCATGCGCGGCGTCGCCGATGCAGAGCAGCCCCGGCAGCGTCCAGCGCTTCAGGCGATTGATCGCAACCGTCAGAAGCTTCACGTCGTCCCAGCCTTTGACATCGGACATGCCGGACTTCAGGATCGGCGCCAGCCGCACCACGTCATCCAGCAGCGCCGCAAGTCCCCTCGCCTTGACGGCGTCGTATTGTCCCTTGGCGATGACATAAGCGCATTGCCAGTAATCGCCGCGGTTGAACGTGACCATCATTTTGCCGGGCTCGACGCGCGCGAACAGGTTCTCGTTTTCGTCCGGCCGCCGCCCGACGCGGAACCACAACACGTCCATCGGCGCGCCAATCTCCTCGACCGCAAGGCCGGCGCGCTCGCGTACTGTGGAGTGACGGCCGTCGCAGGCAATCGTCAGATCGGCCTCGATGTCGAGCGCCCCCTCCGGCGTCGTCGCCCTCACGCCGGCGACCGCTTCGCCATTGCGGATCAGATCGATCGCCTCCGTGCTCATCAGCACCTGCAGCGAGGCGAAACGCCTGCCGTTCTCACGCAGGAAGTTGAGAAAGTCCCATTGCGGCATGAAAGCGATGAACGGGTATTTTGCGTCGACGCGGGAGAGATCGGCGATCCGGACCTTGGTGCCGCCGAACATCCCTTCGAGCTTCTGCAATTCCTGGTGCGGCAGCTTGAGGAAGCCGTCGATCAGCCCGAGTTCATCCATCACCTGCAGGGTCGAGGGATGCACGGTGTCGCCGCGAAAGTCGCGGAAGAAGTCGGCGTGCTTCTCCAGCACCACCACATCGATGCCGGCGCGGCCCAGGAGATAGCCAAGCATCATGCCCGCCGGGCCGCCACCGACGATGCAGCAGCGCACCTTTATCCGGCGCGCTGACGGGTGCTGCGTCACGTTGTCGACCATGATCTGTCTCCACGCCGCATCGATCTTCACGTCGATTGTAGTGTAAGCATAGCGTCCGAGACACGCTCAATTTGATGAAATCGCTCTCCGCCGCCGTGCCCCGCGAACGCGGGGCATCCAGTATGCGCCAGCCTCTCCATTAAACTCAGGCGCCTCTGCAATACTGGATCGTCCGGTCAAGCCGGACGATGACGAGAGAGACGAGCTTAGCGGCGGAACGTCTTGATCTCCGACACGCTGCCGTCGCGATAGGTGAGCTCCACCGAGACCGACTTGGTCTGCGGCGCAAGCTTCAGATAGGGCTGCGCCTCGTGCGGGATCACGCTGGGGTCGCGGGCATCGCAGGGCGGCATCTTCAGCACCTTGTCCGGCACTGCGCTGTCGATACCGACGCGCGCCTCGCGGATCGCGCAGCGATAGGACATCAGATGGGTGTAATAGACCAGGAGCCCGTTGAACTCGCGGAACGACAGCCAGCTCGTCGCGGTCATGTCGAGGATCTTGCGCTGGTCGCGGATCAGTGCCGCTTCAGGATCGAAGCGGATCGGAAACGGCCCTTGCGTCTCCCCGGCCGCATCGACATAGCGAACCTGGATGGTGCCGGCCGGCGCATCGGCGGCCAACTCGATCGACGGATTGGGCATCCGCTTGCGGGTGCGCGGATCGAGTGTATCGATGAACCCGGTCTCGCGGAAATCGCCGCTGTCGCCCATCCGCCAGGAGATTCCGAGCGCAGGGTCCGCGAGCGAGAACACCACCGTCCAGCCGCCATTATGGCGGGAGAAACTTGCGATCGGCGCGTTGACGGAATCGTCCTTCGGAATGCGCGGCACCGAAACCGGCGGCAATGCTGCAAGCTTCTGCGGTGCCTCGGCAGCTCCCGCCATATCCGGCCCTTTCGCCATGCCGTTCAGGAACACGTCATCCACCATCTGATCGAAGTAGACCGGGATCTGCTTGTGCCTGATGGTCTCGGCCGCCTCGCTGACCAGGCGCCGGGTGTGCTGGGCGACCTGCACCAGATTCTTGCCGGGCTGCAGCAACTGCTTGGCGAAGGTACGGGTGAACACCGAATTGGGATTGGTATCGTCATTCGACAGCCGATCGAGGGCGGTCTGGCGCGGGCCTGCCGAGAACACCGAGAACACGCCCTCCGGCAACTGCGTCATCGGCGCCAGCCCGCCGCCGCCGGCGACTGCGCGCGTTCCCGGCCGCTCGAACGGATTATTGCGGCAGGCGTCGAACACCAGGATCGAGGTGCGCGCCTTCTTGTTCTGCAGGCGCTCGACGATGCGGTCGGCGAGAACAGAGGCGTCGCGCACCAATTCTTCCTGGCCCTCGGTCGCCGCCGGCACGTCGGTCGGCAGCAGGAAATTCTGGCCGGCGATCTCGAAGCCATGGCCGGCATAGAAGAAGAACGCAGTGTCGCCGGGCTCGATCGCCTTGTCGAAGGCTAGCAGCGTCTCGGAGAATTGCTGCCGGTTCTGGTTCTCGGCGATCATCACGGAGAAGCCGAGCTGCTTCAGCGTGTCGGCCATGGTGCGGGCGTCGTTGACCGCCTTTTGCAGTTTCGGGACGTTTTTGTAATCATTGTTGCCGACGACCAGCGCCACGCGCTTTTCCGCACGCGCCGGCGCGGCGAGAGTTGCCGATGCCAGGGCAATGCCCGCGACCATCAGAACTCTCGAAAGAAAGCCAGCCATTCTCTGCCCCGTCTCACTAGATCATGATCCGATTAGACGGAATCGGATCATGATCTCATCCCTTTGTTTGAGCATGATCTCCGCGCAAACGCTTCGCGTTTGTCGCGAGGGAAAACCGGTTTCCACTTTTCCGGATCATGCTCTGGGCGCCCCGTAACGCGCGACCGTCGATGCCATAGTCGGTACACCGCCCCAACCGGTTCAGTGTACGAGGTTTCGCGCTCCGTCAGTACCGCCCCGCCATTTGACGGCCAAATGACAGCTCGCCCGTTATTTGTGCGAAAACATTAAGCTTTTTCGGCCATTTAGGCGGTTCCCAGATTGACTTTGGCGATTTCGAACCTATGTTCCGGTCAACGCGGCCTTGGATCGAAACGCGATTCCCTGAGTTTGCCGCCCGTCAGCGTCAGTCAGAGCCCCCGAGCTTTTTTCAGAAGCGCGCCGTTTCGGGGCGAAACGCGGCAGCCTTTTTACCCTCGATTCCGAACGGCGGTGTCGACAAGAGGCTCAATGTCTTTTTCCAATCTCGGCCTTTCCGACAAGGTCTTGGCCGCCGTAGCGGCCACCGGATACACCAATCCCACGCCCATCCAGGAACAGGCGATTCCCCACGTTCTCGCCCGCCGCGATGTCCTCGGCATCGCCCAGACCGGCACCGGCAAGACCGCGGCCTTCGTGCTTCCGATGCTCACCATCCTCGAGAAAGGCCGGGCCCGGGCAAGGATGCCACGGACCCTGATCCTCGAGCCGACGCGCGAGCTCGCCGCCCAGGTGAAGGAAAACTTCGACCGCTATGGCGCCGGCCAGAAACTCAACGTGGCGCTCCTGATCGGCGGCGTCTCGTTCGGCGACCAGGACAGCAAATTGACCCGCGGCGTCGACGTCCTGATCGCAACCCCCGGCCGGCTGCTCGACCATACCGAGCGCGGCGGACTATTGCTCACCGGCGTCGAGCTGCTCGTGATCGATGAAGCGGACCGCATGCTGGACATGGGCTTCATCCCCGATATCGAGCGCATCTGCAAACTGGTGCCCTTCACCCGACAGACGCTGTTCTTCACCGCCACCATGCCGCCGGAAATCCGGCGCATCACCGAGGCCTTCCTCCACAACCCCGTGAAGGTCGAAGTCTCCAAGCCCGCCACCACCGCCGTCACCGTCACGCAATCGCAGGTGCCCTCCGGACGCGAGCCGCACCAGAAGCGTGAAATCCTCCGCCGCCTGCTGCGCGGGGCCAAAGATCTCAACAACGCGATTATCTTCTGCAATCGCAAGCGCGAAGTCGCCGTTCTTCACAAGTCGCTGCAGAAGCACGGCTTCAGCGTCGGCGCGCTCCACGGCGACATGGACCAGTCCGCCCGTACGGCCGCGCTCGATCAGTTCCGCAAGGGCGAGCTGCCGCTGCTGGTCGCTTCCGACGTCGCCGCCCGCGGCCTCGACATCCCCGCCGTCAGCCACGTCTTCAATTTCGACGTCCCCCATCATCCCGACGACTACGTTCACCGCATCGGCCGCACTGGCCGCGCGGGCCGCACCGGTACCGCAATCTCGATCGTCACGCCGCTCGACACCAAGTCGGTCGCTGCGATCGAGAAGCTGATCGGCCAGCCGATCCCGCGTGCTGAAGGCGACTTCACAATTCAATCGGATGAGAACGAGACCGACGAGCAGCCGCGCGAGGCGCGGCGGCGTGACGGATCGCGCGAGCGCAGCGGCCGCAACTCGCGGCGCGAACGTGAGCCGCGAGTTGGTCACGGCCGCGATAGCCGCAATGCCAATTCGCAGCCGCCGGCCGCCACTAGCCCGCGCGTGCCTTCGATCGGCCGTCCGGAGCCGCGACGCACGCAGCGCGACGTCGACTCAGAGCCGGCCGATCATTCGCATCTCCCTGCGTTTCTGCTGCGCCCCGTGCGGGCCCGCGTCTAGCGCTTTGCACAGCGTCGGCCCGGATCAGGCCGACGCCCTAATCTCTTGGCTTGGTTCGTTTTTTTCGTGCCGCCGATTCTTCCATCAGAATCGTCGGCGCGCGGCGTGCGATTCCCCTATTTACGGGGCGTTCATTATCCTCCATTAGCGTGGCAACGATACTTTTAGTTATTGCGGCTGAGCGGCGCGGCTCGGCATTGGGGACTTGATCAGTGGTCAAGCTGCTGGACGAACACGAACGCACGATGGCTTTTGCCGAGGTTGCGCTTGGCCAGATCAGGTCGCTTCGTCAGACCGCCGTCCCCCGCAATTACGAAATCTGGTACGTCTATGCGACCGGATACAACGCTCCGCTCAATAAGATCATCAACGAGACTCTGGCGCGCAACGGCAAGCTGAGCGAAGCCGATCTCGAGCAGATCTACGAGACCTATCTCTCCCACATCAAGACCTCCGATCGTATCGACAAGGTCGGCGCGCGTGTCATCGGCGAGATCGACGATGTCGTGACGCTGATCTCGGACGCGCTCGGCATGTCTGCGAGCTACGACGCAAGCCTGAGCGGCGCCAGCGAAAGGCTCGCGAGCGTGAAGAATCGCGACCAGCTCAAGCCGATCATCGAGCAGCTTGTGAAGTCCACGCACGAGATGCGCGAAACTAACAAGGCGCTCGAGAACCGCCTGGCGCTGTCAAAGACCGAAATCAGCAATCTCCAGCACAGCTTGGAGGCGATCCGGGCCGAGAGCCTGACCGATCCGCTGACCGGACTCGGCAACCGCAAATATTTCGACCGCTCGATCGAGATGGCAGTGCAGACCGCGATCGCCAATGACCAGCCGCTGTCGCTGCTGATGTTCGACATCGACCATTTCAAATCGTTCAACGATTCCTACGGCCATCTCACCGGCGACCAGGTGCTGCGGCTGGTCGGCATGTCCTTGAAGCAGACCATCAAGGGCCAGGACATCACCGCGCGCTACGGCGGCGAGGAATTCGCGGTCGTGCTGCCCAACACCAGCCTACGCCAGGCGCTGACGGTGGCCGACCACATCCGCCGCGCCGTGATGGCGAAGGAATTGAAGAAGAAATCCACCGGCGAGATTCTCGGCCGCGTCACCATCTCGGTCGGTGTCTCCCTGCTGAAGGCGGGCGACGACACGGATGCGCTGATCGAACGTGCCGACGCCTGCCTCTATGCCGCCAAACGCGCCGGCCGCAATCGCGTGGTCTGCGAAGTCGACCCCGAATACACCGCCGAGATCCGCAGCCGCGTTGCTTGACGGCTTCGCGGCGGTTTTCGCGTTTTCCAGCATGCTCTTTCCCCGTCATTGCGAGCGAAGCGAAGCAATCCATCTCACCGCTTGTGGAGACATGGATTGCTTCGTCGCTGCGCTCCTCGCAATGACGGGCTGGAGCTGCGTAGGGTGGGCAAAGGCGCACTTGCGCCGTGCCCACCATCGCACGCGCTATCTGGAACGGTGGGCACGCTTCGCTTTGCCCACCCTACGACTTGGCGTCTTCTTGGCTTTCTTCGCCGAGGCCTTCTTCGCCGCCTTCCTCCCCTTCGGCCGCTTGCGCAACGCGGCGCGCTGCGCGGCGGCGAGTGCGGCCCTTGCCCATTGCGCCAGCTCTTCCGAATCGTCGAACAACCGCGCCGGCAACTGCCAGTAGGAGTTCACCGTAACGGTCCGGGTGCTCGTCTGATATTGGAACGGCTTCGAGCCTTCCGCTTCAAACCGCGGAATGGTCTCTTCATCGGCACGGAAATAGAGCCCCGCGCGCAGCGACAGCGCGAAGTTGGTACCGTCAGCGGAAATACCGTAGCCGGAGAACATGCGGCGGATGGTGACCGGACCAAAATCGGCAAACAGGTCGATCAGGAATTCGCGGTCCATCATGCGCCAGCCCCCACTGCAACCCCTCATGGTGAGGAGCGCGCCAGCGCGTCCCCGGACGATGCTTCGCATCGCCTTGAGAACCATGAGGCCCCGCTCTCGCCCGTGGCCATCCTTCGAGACGGCCGCAGCGCGGCCTCCTCAGGATGAGGTTAGCGCAAGCTGCGGCAGCTCGTTACACCTTCGCCGGCGTGAGCTGCACCGACTCGCCGCAGCCGCAGGCGGAGACCTGGTTCGGGTTGTTGAAGATGAACTGCGCCTGCATCTTGTCGGCCTTGTAGTCCATCTCGGTGCCGAGCAGGAACAGGACCGCCTTGGGGTCGACCAGGATCTTCACGCCCTTGTCCTCGACCACCTCGTCGGTCGGCCGGATCTCGTGGGCGTATTCGACCGTATAGGATTGGCCGGCGCAGCCGCCATTCTTGATGCCGACGCGAAGGCCGACGATCTCGGAATCGGCGCGCTTGGTCAGTTCCGTGATCCGCGCTGCCGCGGCGTCCGTCAGTTTCATCACCTGCGGGCGCGGCCGCGGCTTCGGCTTGGCAACTGGTGCGATGGTGTCCATTGCAGCGGCTCTCTCTCCCTACGATGCAGAGCGGCAAAGTCTGTCATCTCAAAAATAACAACGAAATTCCGGCTGTGAAGGTCTCATGTTTGCAATTGGCTAGAACTCCTCCGAACGCCTCGCCTAGTAGATGGCCCATACTCCCGGTGTGACCAGTTCCAGCAGGTGATTGTCCGGATCGCGGAAGTAGATGCTTTTGCCGCCGCGCGGCCAATCGGTCCTGCCTTCGATCGCGACATCGTGCTCGCCAAGCCGCTTTTCCCAGGCCGGCAGTTCGTCCGCGGCGATGGCAAAGGCCGCATGGATCGGGCCGTTGCCATCGTGCGGCGGAATGGTGCCGCCGGGCAGATGAACCGTCTCGAGCGTGGCGCCGCGACGAAACAGCAGCAGCACATTGCGGCCTCCTATGTCGAAGGCCATAAACCGCGAATCGCTCGTCAGCGGCTCAAGGCCAAGCACATCGGTGTAGAACGCGCGGGCGCGGTCGAGGTCATCGACATAGAGTGCGGTCTCGATGACACCGGATAGCTTCGGCAATGACCCTCACCACATATTGAGCACGAGACGGGCCTCGTCGCTCATCCGATCCGGCGTCCACGCCGGCTCCCAGACCAGGTTGACGTTGACGACGCCGATGCCGGGAACACTGGCCAGCGCATTCTCCACCATGGTCGGCAATTCGCCGGCCGCCGGGCAGTTCGGCGTGGTCAGCGTCATCAAGACGTCGACGCTGCGGTCGTCCTTGAGATCGACCTTGTAGATCAATCCGAGCTCATAGATGTCGGCCGGGATTTCCGGGTCGAACACCGTCTTCAACGCGGCCACGATCTCCTGGCTGAGACGCTCGGTCTCTTCCGGCGGCAAGGCGGAGCTCGTCTCCACATGGGCGGTTTTGACGTCGTCGGCTGTCTCGGTCATGCGAACAATTCCCCGGCCTTGATCAAGGCTTGCGCCAGATGGTCGACCTCTTCCCTCGTATTATACATGCCGAACGAGGCCCGGCACGTGGCTGTGACATTGAACCGCTCTAAGAGCGGCATCACGCAATGGGTGCCGGCGCGCACCGCAATGCCCTGGCGATCGATCACGGTCGCGACATCATGGGGGTGGGCGCCCTTCATCTCGAAGGAGATCACCGGCCCCTTCTCCCGGGCGGTGCCGATCAGCCGCAGCGAATTGATCTCGCGCAGGCGCTCCTGGGCGTAGGTGAGCAGGTCGTGCTCATGGGCGGCGATGCGCTCCTTGCCGATCGAATTGACGTAGTCGATCGCAGCGCCCAGCCCGATCGCCTGGACGATCGGCGGGGTTCCGGCCTCGAATTTGTGCGGCGGGTCGCCATAGGTGACCCAGTCCTTTGCGACCTCGCGGATCATCTCGCCGCCGCCGTTATACGGACGCATCGCGACCAGGTGCTCGTGCTTGGCATAGAGCGCGCCGATGCCAGTCGGGCCGTAAACCTTGTGGCCGGTGAAGGCGTAGAAATCGCAGTCGAGGTCCTGGACGTCGATCGGCAGATGCACGGCACCCTGCGCGCCGTCGACCAGCACGGGAATGCCGCGGTCATGCGCGATCCTGACGACCTCCTTGACCGGAACCAGCGTTCCGAGCGCGTTCGACATCTGCGTGATCGCCACCAGCTTGGTGCGCGGCGAGATGAGCTTCTCGAATTCCTCGATCAGGAAATTGCCGTCGTCATCGACCGGCGCCCATTTGATGACAGCGCCATGCCGCTCACGCAGGAAATGCCAGGGCACGATGTTGGAATGGTGCTCCATGATCGAGAGCACGATCTCATCGCCCTGCCCGATATTGGGCTCACCCCATGAGGAGGCGACCAGGTTGATCGCCTCGGTGACGTTGCGGGTGAAGATGATCTCTTCGCTGCGCCGGGCGTTGACGAACTTCGCCACTTTGGTGCGGGCGCCTTCGTAAGCCTCCGTCGCGGCATTGGCGAGGTAGTGCAGGCCGCGATGCACATTGGCGTATTCGGTCTTGTAGGCCTCGGCCATACGGTCGAGCACCGCGTTCGGTTTCTGCGCGGAGGCCGCGTTGTCGAGATAGACCAGCGGCTTGCCGTAGACCTTAAGCGCAAGCGCCGGAAAATCCTCGCGCACCCGCGCGATATCGTAAGCGCCATTGGCGACCGCCGGATGCGTACTCATCCCCGTGCCTCCAGCCAGCGCTGTGCCGCCGCGATCACATGCTCTCGCAGCGAATCGTTCGCGATCGATTCGATGGCCTCGCCGACGAAGGCCTGGATCAGGAGCGCCTGCGCTTCCTTCTCGGGAAGACCGCGCGCACGCAGATAGAACAAGAGGCTTTCGTCCAGCGCGCCGGTGGTCGCGCCATGGCCGCAGGTGACGTCGTCGGCAAAAATCTCGAGTTCCGGCTTGTTGTCGGCCTCGGCCTCGTCGGAGAGCAGGAGCGCCCGCGTCATCATCTTGGCGTCGGTCTTCTGCGCGTCCGGACGGACGACGATGCGGCCCTGGAACACCGAGTGGGCGCGGTCGTCGATCACGGCGCGGAACACCTCGCGGCTGGCGCAGTGCGGCACCGCGTGATCCATGAACATCGTGGTGTCGGCATGCTGCCGACCCTTGATCAGGTTGACGCCGTTGGTGTCGACCCGCGCGCCCTCGCCCGCAAAGACGATGGTCGGCTGATAGCGGCTGACACCAGCGCCCGAGACCATGCCAAAGGTGTTGAGCTGCGCATGCGCGCCGAGCGTCACCGCGGCGGAAGCAATGTTGAAGGCCTCTAACCCGTCTTCGATCAGGCGGAGATGATCGAGCCGCGCATTGTCGCCGAGCGAAACGATCAGGGAGTCGTAGGTCTGATACGCCTTTGTACCTTCGGTGGCGACGAAGCTTTCCACCAGCGTCGCGCTCACGTCGCGGCCGAGCCGGAGCAGCGAACGGGTGAACATCGCAGCCGGTGTGCCCACGCTTGCGACATGGACCACGTGCAGCGGCTGCGCCAACACGGTGCCGTTGGCAATTTCGATCACGACGCCGTCGGTCGCCATCGCCGTGTTCAGCGCGATCATGGGATTGGAGTTATCTGATGCCAGCAACTCGCCCTGTAGCGGGCCGTCCCCCGCCTCCAGCACCTCGCGCAGCGTGCGGACCGAAAGGCCCTTCTCGCCCTTGCCGAGATCGGAAAGCTTTGGCGCGAACACGCCATCGACCAGCACGAGCCGCCGCGTGCCTTCGATCGTATGCAGCTTGAGCGCGGCTTCCGCGCGCGACAGAGCCGCCGCATCGGGTGCAGCCGCCAGCGGCAACACCTCGCGCATCAACGCGCGCAGGTCGGTATATTTCCAGTCCTCGATCCGGCGGTGCGGAAGGCCCGCGCCCTCAAAGGCCTCAAAGGCCTGCCGCCTTTGCTCAGCGACCTTGCCGGAGCCAGGCAACCGCTCGCGCGCGAGCGCAAAACTGGTGCTCACCGCGCGCCCGGTATCGGTTTTTGCCAACACGACGTTCATCACGAATTCCGTTCAGGCTTAGGCGTCTTCGAACTGCGCATAGCCGGATTCTTCCAGCTGCAGCGCCAGTTCCTTGCCGCCAGTCTTCACCACCGAGCCCTTGGCCATCACGTGCACATAGTCCGGCACGATGTAGTTGAGCAGCCGCTGGTAGTGGGTGATCACGACCATGGCACGCTCGGGCGAACGCAGCGCGTTGACACCGTCGGCCGCGATCCTGAGCGCGTCGATGTCGAGACCTGAGTCCATTTCATCGAGGATGCAGAGGCTCGGCTCGAACAGCGCCATCTGCAGGATCTCGTTGCGCTTCTTCTCGCCGCCGGAGAAGCCGACATTGACGCCGCGCTTGAGCATGTCCTGCGGAATGCTGAGCGACTTGGAGACCTCGCGGACTTTCTTCAGGAAGTCCGGTGTCGAATATTCGCTCTCGCCGCGCGCCTTGCGCTGCGCGTTCAGCGCAGTGCGCAGGAAATTCATGGTGGCGACGCCGGGGATTTCGACCGGGTACTGGAACGCCAGGAACACGCCCTTGGCGGCGCGCTCGTCGGGCGCCATCTCCAAGAGATCCTCGCCGCGGAACAGGATCTGTCCGCCGGTGACCTCATAGCCCGGCTTGCCGGCGATGACGTGCGAGAGCGTCGATTTGCCGGAGCCGTTCGGCCCCATGATCGCGTGCACCTCGCCGGGATTCACGGTCAGCGACAGGCCATGGAGGATCTCGCGATCCTCGACGCGAACCTGGAGATCTTTCACTTCAAGCAATGCAGTCATCATCTTTCCTTATTGCCTAGAGCGCGCTCACCAAGACTGGAAGGAACAACCAGCCGAAAAAAGCGACGGCTCCCAGGCCAGCAGCCAATTTTCCAAATTCCAGTGCCTCAACCGATCCCGCCACCCCTCCGACGAGGGCCACGATCGCGCCGGCAATCGCCACAAACAGGAACACCGCAAGTGGCGCGTAACGGACGATGGCGAGAGCGTTCCTCATCTGCCTACCCGACGCTGCCCTCCAGCGAGATCGAGATCAGCTTCTGCGCCTCAACCGCGAACTCCATCGGGAGCTGTTGCAGCACGTCTTTGACGAAGCCGTTGACCACGAGGCCGACCGCTTCCTCCTGGCTCAGCCCGCGCTGCACGCAGTAGAACAGCACGTCCTCGGAGATCTTCGAGGTGGTCGCCTCATGCTCGAACGTCGCCGACGAGTTCTTCGCCTCGACGTAAGGCACGGTGTGCGCGCCGCATTTGTCGCCGATCAGGAGCGAGTCGCAGGCGGTGTAGTTGCGCGCGCCGATGGCCTTGCGGTGCGCGGTGACGAGGCCGCGATAGGTGTTCTGCGACTTGCCGGCGGCAATGCCCTTGGAGATGATCCGGCTCGAGGTGTTCTTGCCGAGATGGATCATCTTGGTGCCCGAGTCGACCTGCTGGTAACCATTCGAGATCGCGATCGAGTAGAACTCGCCGCGCGAATTGTCGCCGCGCAGGATGCAGCTCGGATATTTCCAGGTGATCGCAGAGCCGGTCTCGACCTGGGTCCAGGAAATCTTCGAGTGGGCGCCGCGGCAGTCGCCACGCTTGGTGACGAAGTTGTAGATGCCGCCCTTGCCTTCCGAATTGCCCGGGTACCAGTTCTGCACCGTCGAATATTTGATCTCGGCGTCATCGAGCGCAACGAGCTCGACCACGGCGGCGTGCAACTGATTTTCGTCGCGCTGCGGCGCGGTGCAGCCTTCGAGGTAGCTCACATAGGAGCCCTTGTCGGCGATGATCAGCGTGCGCTCGAACTGGCCGGTGTTGCGCTCGTTGATGCGGAAATAGGTCGACAGTTCCATCGGGCAGCGGACGCCCGGCGGCACGTAGACGAACGAGCCGTCGGAGAACACCGCCGAGTTCAGCGTGGCGAAGAAGTTGTCCGTCGTCGGCACCACGCTGCCGAGATACTTCCTCACGAGTTCAGGATGCTCGCGGATCGCTTCCGAGATCGGCATGAAGATCACGCCGGCCTTCTTCAATTCCTTCTGGAAGGTGGTCGCAACCGACACCGAATCGAAGACGGCGTCGACCGCGATCTTGCGCTGTTCCGACGGCTCCCCGCCCGGAGGCGGCTCGACACCCTCGAGGATCGCGACTTCCCGCAAGGGAATGCCGAGCTTCTCGTAGGTCTTGAGAATCTCCGGATCGATCTCGTCGATCGACGACAGCGTCTTCTTGGGCTTCGGCGCCGCGTAATAATAGAGGTCCTGGTAGTCGATCTTGGGATAGTTGACGCGCGCCCAGGTCGGCTCGGTCATGGTCAGCCAGCGGCGGTACGCCTCCAGGCGCCATTCCAGCATCCAGGCCGGTTCGTTCTTTTTCTCTGAGATGAAGCGGACGATATCTTCCGACAGCCCCTTGGGGGCCTTTTCGGACTCGATGAGCGTCTCGAACCCATATCGATACTGATCGACGTCGATCCGTCGGACACGGTCGACCGTCTCCTGTACAGCAGGCATTTAATCCTCCGCTCGCGGTTTCAAGGACCGCGGTGGATCAGTTCTAAAGAGTGGTACGGTTAGTGGACGAAAACCCGCTTAGAACCGTTCAAGCTGTGTTTCGTCCCACTCTAAGTAAGGTATTGGCGAGCTTTAGCCAAGCCTTTACGGCCAAATCTATGTCTGTGGTGGATGTAGACCAGCCAAGACTAAGCCGCACTGCTCCCTGGGCGAGGTCCGGCCGGAACCCCATCGCGGCCAGCACATGTGACGGCTGGACCTTTCCGGAGGAACACGCGGAACCCGAGGATACCGCGATTCCGGCGAGGTCGAAGCCGATCACGGCTGTCTCGGCCTTCAGCCCGGGCGCGGTGAACAGCGTCGTATTGGGCAGCCGAGGCACGCCATCCGAGAATACAATAATACCATCAACTTCCCTCAGGCCAGCCTCAAGTCGGTCCCTTAGGGCCTGCAGCCGGACTGCGTCGGTCGCGAGGCCTGCCATCGCGGCCTTGGTAGCCGCGCCAAAGGCCGAGATGCCGGCAACGTTCTCCGTACCGGCGCGGCGCCCGAGCTCCTGGCCGCCGCCGCGCAGAAGCGGTTCGAGCCTCTCCACGCCTTCCACCAGAACCATGGCCCCGACGCCCTTGGGGCCGCCGATCTTGTGCGCGGAGAGCGTCACCATATCCGCCTGCAATGAGCCGAGATCGAAGGGAATTTTCCCGAAGGCCTGGATCGCATCGACGTGAAGCAAGCCGCTGGCGGCATGAACGATCTCGGCCGCCTCCCTGACCGGCTGCAGTGCGCCGGTCTCGTTATTGGCCAGCATGACCGACACCAATGCCGACGGACCGTCAGCAAGCTTGCCGCGGAGGTCATCGAGGTCCAGCACGCCTGACGGCGTCACCGCGACCGTTTCGATCGCCTCGGCCGCAAAGCGTCCCCCTGACAGCACCGAGGCATGCTCGATCGCCGACACCAGGAGCCGCTGGACAGCAGCACCACCGCCGCGTCGCACCCCCGGCGTCAACGCCAGCGCATTCGCTTCCGTGCCGCCAGAGGCAAACACCACATCCTGCGCCCCGCCGCCGACCGCCGCGGCAATCGCGCTTCTCGCGTCCTCGATCAGCCGCCGCGCCTGCCGCCCCTCGGCATGCACCGAGGACGGATTGCCGCACAGCTCCCACGCGGCAGCCATCGCCGCCTTCGCCTCGGGGCGAATCGGCGTGGTCGCATTCCAGTCGAGATAGACGCGGTCCGCCATGGAGTAATACAATACCTTAGCACTTCTTGCGGGTTCTAGCCGGCAATCTTCGCTCGAATCCTGCCGGCGTTATGCCAGTTGATGATTGCAGCACCGCCCGCAATCACCAGCTAACGCATTGAACACGCTTGGCGTTGTTCAAGATGCTTGCTTTTTGCCCCTCGCCTCATGCTAGAACGCGCGGGCCTCAAAAACCAACCGAGGCGTCGTTCGTTCGCGGGAAGCCGCCTGACGACGCCGTTCACGGTAAATCCAGCCACTTTATCTGCCGGGGGCCGATGAAGTCAGCACAACTCGGTTGATTGCTCAGCGCCAACCAAGGGTCAAGCGTAGGATCACTCAAGGGATCACTGATGCCTGAAGTTATTTTCAACGGCCCGGCGGGCCGTCTCGAAGGCCGCTACCACCCGGCCAAGCAGAAGAACGCGCCGATCGCCATGATCCTGCATCCGCACCCGCAGTTTCACGGCACGATGAATCACCAGATCGTCTACCAGTGCTACTATGCCTTCGCGCATCGCGGCTTCTCGGTGCTGCGCTTCAACTTCCGCGGGGTCGGCCGCAGCCAGGGCTCGTTCGACCACGGCACCGGCGAATTGTCGGATGCAGCCTCCGCGCTCGACTGGGCGCAGAGCATCAATCCCGAGGCGCGCGCCTGCTGGGTCGCGGGCTTTTCGTTCGGCGCCTGGATCGGCATGCAGCTTCTGATGCGCCGGCCCGAGGTCGAGGGCTTCATCTCGATCGCGCCGCCGGCCAATCTCTATGACTTCTCGTTCCTGGCGCCCTGCCCTTCCTCCGGACTGATCGTGCATGGCGACAAGGACGCCGTGGTGCCGCCCAAGGACGTCAACACGCTGGTCGAGAAATTGAAGACGCAGAAGGGCATCGTGATCGATCAGCAGATCATCCCCGGCGCCAACCATTTCTTCGACGGCAAGCTTGAGCCATTGATGGAAACGGTCACCGGCTATCTCGACATGCGTCTCGCCAACGTGCGCTGACGTCGCAGCCGTGTAGCCCGGGTGAAGCGAAGCGCAACCCGCGACACCTGCATCCGCGTCGCGAGCAGCCCCGGATTGCGCTGCGCTCCATCCGGGCTACGAAGACGGCCGGGTTACGCCGCAAGCTTCAACAAATGCGCGTCATGCTGCTTGAGGAAGGCGCGCAGCAATTGCGGATAGTCGGCGCCAACCGCGGCCTTCACGCTCGGGCGTTTCGCCAACTCCGCGCGCCACTTCCGAGCCTTCGGCATGTCCTTGAACACCGCAAGGTCGATGAATTCGTCGAACACGTCGAAATAGCGGAAGATCGGCGCGAACACCGCATCCACCAGGCTGAATTCCTCGCCCGCGAAGAACGGACCCGCGCCGAGCACCGCCTCGACGCGGGCGAATTTGGCGGTGACCGCCTCGCGCTTGGCCTCGAAGGTCGCGGCATCCTTGGCAGTCTCGAGGCCCCAGAGATCGCTCAAGATCGCCGAGCCGAATTCCATCCAGGCGCGATGTTCGGCGCGCGCAAGCGGGTTCTGCGGGTGCAGCTTGGCGCCAGGTTGCGTCTCCTCGATGTATTCGCAGATCACGTTGCTCTCGAACAGCGCCACCTCGCCCTTTTCGGTCGCAACCGTCAGTACCGGCACCTTACCAAGCGGCGATATCTTCAGAAACCAGTCCGGCTTGTTAGCGAGATCGATATCGATCCGTTCGAAGGCGACGCCCTTCTCTGCGAGAGCGATCACCGCGCGCTGCACATAGGGACAGAGCTTGTGGCTGATCAGTTTCAACGCAGCGGCCATGGCGCACTCCTCGCTAGTTTCATGCACTCGCATGCATCTAAATGCATTTGCATAAACAGTCAAGAAAGATGCAATTGCATCTACCCTTTAAGGCCGCGCGATGACACCCCCGGTCATGGGAATCGGCACGCCGGTCGTGGCGGGATAACTGAGCGGCAGGCCCTTCATCCCGCGCACGGCGAGGAAGCCGAAGGCCTGTGCTTCGATCGCATCCGGAGACCAGCCGAGCGCATCGGCCGCTTCGACGGTCGCGGGCGCAACCCGCTCGCGCAGCATCCGCAGCATGGTCAGATTGCGCGCACCGCCGCCGGCGACAATCCAGCTCTTCGGCACCTTCGGCAATAGCGGCACCACGCGGGCAATCGCGGCCGCGGTGAAGGCGGTCAGCGTCGCCGCGCCGTCGGCGGGTGCGACGTCCCCGAGCTTCAATGCGGCGAAATCATTGCGATCCAGCGATTTCGGCGGCGGCAGCGCGAAGAACGGCAATTCCAGCGCGCGGGCAATCCAGGCCTCATTGGCCCTGCCCTGGGCGGCGAACCGGCCGTCGGTGTCGAACGGCTGGCTCATCATGCGGAACATGTAGTCGTCGAGCAGCGCGTTGCCGGGACCGGTGTCGCAGGCGATCAGCGTGTCGGTGCCGTCGATATAGGTGATGTTGGAGACGCCGCCGACATTGACCACCACGGTCGGCCCCTCGCGCTGCACGGATTGCACCAGCGCCCGGTGATAGACCGGCACGAACGGCGCGCCCTGCCCGCCAGACGCCACATCGGCGGCGCGGAAATCATACATCACGGGAATGTGGATCGCCTTCGCCAGCGCCGCAGCGTCGCCGATCTGCACCGTCAATTGGCGCTCGGGCCGGTGCAGCACGGTCTGGCCGTGGAAGCCGACAATGTCGATCTCCTCCGGCGTGATGCGATTCTGCGCGGTGAAGGCGGCGACCGCCTCGGCATGCGCCAGCGTCACGGCGCGTTCGGCCTCGGCCAGGATCCCGGGCCGGGCGTCGCGGTGCGATAGATGGACGGCCTCGGTAAGCGCCTGGCGCAGCAGGCTGCGCTCGGCATTGGTGTAGGGCCGGTAGCCGGACGGCCCGAACGACTTGACCTGCTTTCCATCGGTTTCGATCAGTGCCACGTCGACCCCGTCGAGTGAGGTCCCGCTCATCAGACCGAGTGCGGTCAACATCATCCCTGTGCCTTCGACGCCCCTTTTGCCCTGCCCTGATGCCCGGCTTGTATCAAACAAGCACATCTTATAATGCCACAGCGCGCCTCGCGGCGGCAGCCCGTTCGGTCATGGTTCCGCAACCGGCTGCAATTACCGTAAAACAAGAATGATCAGAGTCGCCGACAAATGACTACATTTAAATCGGATTTTATGAATGAGCTGCAGTGGCGCGGCTTCGTTCATCAGGTGTCGGACGGGGTGGGCATCGACGCGCTCGCCGCCAAGGGCGAGATCGTGGCCTATGTGGGCTACGACTGCACGGCCCCGTCCCTGCATATCGGCCATTTGTTGTCGGCCATGATGCTGCACTGGCTGCAGGAAACCGCTGGCGGCAAACCGATCACCTTGATGGGCGGAGGCACCACGCGCGTCGGCGACCCCTCGGGCAAGGACGAAACGCGCCAAATTCTCTCCATCGAGCAAATTGACGCGAACAAGGAATCGATCAAGCACGTCTTCAAGCGCTTCCTGAAGTTTGGGGAAGGCAAGACCGATGCCGTGATGGCCGACAATGCGGAGTGGCTGACCAAGCTCAATTACATCGAAATGTTGCGGGATATCGGTCGGCACTTCTCCGTGAACCGCATGCTTTCCATGGACTCGGTCAAGCTCCGCCTCGATCGCGACCAGGAGATGAGCTTCATCGAATTCAACTACATGATCCTGCAGTCCTACGACTTCGTCGAACTGGCACGTCGCTACGGCTGCAATTTGCAGATGGGTGGCTCCGATCAATGGGGGAACATCGTGACCGGTGTGGACCTCGGCCGCCGCATGGGCACCCATCAGCTCTACGCATTGACGACACCGCTGTTGACCACGGCTTCCGGCGCCAAGATGGGCAAGACCGCGGCCGGCGCGGTCTGGCTGAACGCCGACCAGTTCAGCCCCTACGATTACTGGCAATACTGGCGCAACACGGAAGACGCCGACGTCGGACGATTCCTGAAGCTGTTCACGACGCTTTCGATGAGCGAGATCGGGAAGCTGGAGGCGCTGCAGGGCTCCGAGATCAACGAGGCCAAGAAGGTGCTGGCGACCGAGGCGACCTCCCTGCTCCACGGCCGCGATGCCGCCGTTGAGGCCGCCGAGACCGCGCGCCGCACCTTCGAGGAAGGCGCGCTCGCGGAGACGCTGCCCACGATCGAAATTCCGCGCGGCGAACTGGATGCCGGCATCGGCGTGCTGGCCGCCTATGTGAAGGCCGGCCTCGTCGCCTCCAATGGCGAGGCGCGGCGCCAGATCAAGGGCGGCGGCTTGCGCGTCAACGACGTCGCCGTCACCGACGAGAAGATGGTGCTGACGCCGTCCGACCTCACCGCGGAAGGTGTGATCAAGCTGTCGCTCGGCAAGAAGCGGCACGTCCTGTTGAAGGCTGCATAGGCGCATTCGCTTTTTGCGGCTTGTGGGGAGGCGCGGAAACGCGCTCCCTCCTCTCATGGACAAGAACACGCCCGGGGAGGAAATGGCGGCGAAGCCGCCGACGCGCGTCGCGCTCAACGTGCTCGCGCTGTGCTTTGCACTCGCGCTGATCGGCCGCGGCCTCGGCGAGAGTTTCACCGTCTTCCTGAAACCGATCTCGGAAAGTTTCGGCTGGGACCGCGCGCAGATCGTCTCGGTCTATTCGCTGACCTGGCTTGCCGGCGGCCTCACCGCGCCGCTGATCGGCCGCCTGTTCGACCATTCGGGGCCGCGAGTCGTCTATTCGCTCGGACTGCTTCTGCTCGGCGGCTCATTCCTGGTCGCCGCGCATGCACAATATCTCTGGCAATTGCAGTTCAGCATCGGCCTCTGCGTCGGAGTTGGTATCGCGTTCATCGGCAATGTGCCGAACTCGATCCTGCTCGGCCGCTGGTTCGGTCCTCGCCTGCCGACCGCGATGGCGGTGGTCTATTCCGCGACCGGCGCCGGCGTGCTCGTGCTGCTCCCGGCCTCGCAGCTCTTGATCGATCGCGTCGGCTGGCGCGGCGCCTACCAGATCTTCGGCATCACGGCGCTGTGCCTGCTGGTGCCGCTATTGCTGTTGCCATGGCAGCGGTTCTCGCGCGGCTCGCCGCATGTGGTGAAGAAAGCCGATCTTGACATCGTAGACGAAGGCTGGACGCTGCTCGGCGCGATACGCCACCACGCCTTCTGGGCGCTGTTTGCCACGTTCTTCTTCACCGCGATCGGCATGTACGCGATCTCGGCACAGATCGTCGCCTATCTGATCGACGCCGGCTTTCCGCCGCTACAAGCCGCGACCGCCTGGGGGTTCAGCGGCGTCGTGCTGCTGTTCGGCATGCTCGGCGTTTCCGAACTCGACAGCATCATCGGACGCCGGCCGTCAGTCCTGCTCAGCTATGCGATCTCGATCCTTGGCATCATCCTGCTCTGGCTGCTGCAGTGGTATCCGAACTTCTGGCTCTTGACCGGCTTCGTCGTCTGTTTCGGCAGCATGATCGGCTCGCGCGGCCCGCTGATCACGGCCACCGCGATGAAGATCTTCCGCGGCAAGCGGGTCGGCACGATCTATGGCACCATCTCGATCGGCAGCGGGCTCGGCTCCGCGTTCGGATCCTGGGCCGGCGGCCTGATCCACGACTTCGCCCACAGCTACAATCCGGTGATCGCATTCGCGCTGGTCAGCGTGATCCTGGGAATGATTCCGTTCCTGGTCGTGCCGGCACTGCGCCGCTGATCAAGGGCGCCTCGGAGGTATCCCCTTGATGGCATACCCGATTCACGATTGGTAAGACACTTCCTGCTATGCCTCGGGACACGATACCCGCAGAGGCCGCAATGAACCTTCTCAGCCGACTGACGATCCGCACCAAACTCGCCTGCATAGTGGCTCTCGCGGCACTGACCGTTTTCGCAATCGTCGCGGGTGCGGCCTGGATCAACCGAAACCGCATGCTGGACGACCGCGTCGCACAGATGCGGACGGCGGCCGACCTGCTCTACGGCGTGGCGCAGTCGCTGCAGGAGGATGTCGCTGCCGGAAAGATGACGGTCGCCGAGGCGAAGGAGCAGTTTCGCCAGCGCGGCCGCAAAATGACTTTCAACAACGGCCAGGGATATCCGAACGCCTACAATATCGCCGATACGTCGCTGCTGTTGAACAGCGCCAATCCCAAGCTCGAAGGCAAGATCAACGGCACCAAGGATGCCAATGGCGTCCTGATCGCGGATGCCCAGATCGCTGCCGGCCGGCAGAGCCCGGAAGGCGGCACCACATCCTACCTTTATCCACGCCCCGGGCAGACCGTGCCGGCGCGGAAAATGACCTATGTTCGCAGCTTTGAGCCGTGGAACATCGTCATGAGCTACGGACTCTATGTGGACGACATCGACGCCGACATGAATGCCGTCCTGCTGGAGCTTGGCGCGATCGGCGGCGGTCTGATGCTGCTGATGGGGCTGTTGTCGTGGCTGATTGCCCGCGACGTCGTGGGCGCGCTGGAGCGTCAGAAGAACCGGATGCAGCGCATTGCCGAAGGCTCGCTCGACGAAGCGGTCGAGGAAACCGCGCGCCGTGACGAGATCGGCCGCATGGCGGAAACGCTGGAGGTCCTGCGGCAGACCGCGATCACCGCACGGGCGCTGGAAGCCGAACAGGTTGCAACCAAGCAGCAGAGCGAGAAGGAAAAGCGCGGCGCCTTGATCGCCCTCGCCGATCGCTTTGATGCATCGGTTGGCCAGCTCGTCGGACTGATGGCGTCGGGATCCAGCGAACTGGAAGCCACCGCAAAGTCGATGTCCTCGACCGCCGAGGGCACCAATCACCGCGCCTCGGTGGTCGGTTCGGCCGCAACGGAGGCAAGCTCGCGGGTGCAGACGGTAGCTTCGGCCGCCGAGGAATTGTCCTCCTCGATCTCCGAGATCAGCCGCCAGGTCACCCAGTCGGCCAATGTCACCGGCCGCGCCGTCGAGAGCGCGCGCCGCACCGATACCATCGTGCGGGCGCTCGCCGACGGCGCCCAGCAGATCGAGCACGTCGCCGAGCTGATCTCCAGCATTGCCGAGCAGACCAACCTCCTCGCGCTCAACGCGACGATCGAAGCCGCACGTGCCGGTGAAGCCGGCCGAGGCTTTGCCGTGGTCGCCTCCGAGGTCAAGACTCTCGCAAGCCAGACCGCGGAAGCCACCAAAGAGATCGCCACGCGCATCGCGCAGATCCAGGGCGCGACCAAGGAAGCGGTCGAGGCGATCGACGGCATCACCGCCACGATCGAGGAAGTCAGCACCATCGCCACCTCGATCGGCTCCGCGATCGAGCAACAGGGCGCGGCAACGGCCGAAATCGCACGCAGCGTGTCGCAGACGGCAGAAGCGACCAAGGAAGTGACGACCAATATCGGCGGAGTGAGCGCCGCCGCCAACGAGACCGGCAACGCCGCGGGCCTCGTTCTCGCCGCAGCCAGCAACCTGTCCAAGCAGGCCGAGCAGCTTTCCGGCGAAGTCTCCACCTTCCTCGCCGGCGTACGCGCTGCGTGATAGCGGCCTGTTCCAGGACTGGCCCCACGGCTACAACGCACTGATCGCCTTCGCGCTGGTCAACGTGCCGCTGGGAACGATTCCGTTCCTCGTGATGCCTGCGCTGCAGCACTGATCAAGCTGACGGGAAAGATCGGCATGTCACTATCGTGCGCAGCCTAATTTTGTGTCAGACGTTGCACGCCGCGGACGTATGCCCGTTCAGAATCGCATTGCTCGATTCACGATTGGTAAGACAGTCGCTGCTACGCCTTGGGAAGCAATTCCTGCAGAGGCCACAATGAACCTTCTCAGCCGACTGAAAATCCGCACCAAGCTCGCCAGCATCGTGATTCTCGCGGCACTGACCGTCGTCGCGATCATCGGCGGATCGGCCTGGCTCAGCCGAAGCCGCATGTTGGACGATCGCGTCGCACAGATGCGGACGGCGGTCGACCTGCTCTACGGGGTGGCGCAGTCGCTGCAGGACGACGTCGCCGCCGGGAAGATGACCATCGCCGAGGCGAAGGAGCAGTTTCGTCAGCGCGGCCGGAAGATGATGTTCAACAATGGCCAAGGCTATCCCATCGCCTATAATGCCGACGCTTCGGTGATGTTGAACGCTGCCAATTCCAAGCTCGAAGGCAAGGCCAACGGCATAAAGGACGCCAACGGCGTCGTGATCGTGGACGCAATTATCGCAGCCGCCCGGCAGAACCCGGAAGGCAGCACCGCATCCTATCTTTATCCGCGTCCCGGGCAGACTGTGCCGTTGCGGAAAATGGTCTTTGCCCGCAGCTTCGAGCCATGGAACGTGTTCTTGAGCTACGGGCTCTATGTGGATGATATCGACGCCGATGTGAATGGCCTGCTGCTGGAGCTTGGCGCGATCGGCGGCGGTCTGATGCTGCTGATGGGGCTGTTGTCGTGGCTGATTGCCCGCGACGTCGTGGGCGCGCTGGAGCGTCAGAAGAACCGGATGCAGCGCATTGCCGAAGGCTCGCTCGACGAAGCGGTCGAGGAAACCGCGCGCCGTGACGAGATCGGCCGCATGGCGGAAACGCTGGAGGTCTTGCGACAGACCGCGATCACCGCACGGGCGCTGGAAGCCGAACAGGACGCAACCAAGCAGCGGAGCGAGAAGGAAAAGCGCGACGCCTTGATCGCCCTCGCCGATCGCTTTGATGCATCGGTTGGCCAGCTTGTCGGACTGATGGCGTCGGGATCCAGCGAGCTGGAAGCCACCGCAAAGTCGATGTCCTCGACCGCCGAGGGCACCAATCACCGCGCCTCGGTGGTCGGTTCGGCCGCAACGGAGGCAAGCTCTCGGGTCCAGACTGTGGCCTCGGCTGCCGAGGAATTGTCCTCCTCGATCTCCGAGATCAGCCGCCAGGTGACCCAGTCGGCCAATGTCACCGGCCGCGCCGTCGAGAGCGCGCGCCGCACCGATACCATCGTGCGGGCGCTCGCCGACGGCGCCCAGCAGATCGAGCACGTCGCCGAGCTGATCTCCAGCATTGCCGAGCAGACCAACCTCCTCGCGCTCAACGCGACGATCGAAGCCGCACGTGCCGGTGAAGCCGGCCGTGGTTTTGCCGTGGTCGCCTCCGAGGTCAAGACTCTCGCAAGCCAGACCGCGGAAGCCACCAAAGAGATCGCCACGCGCATCGCGCAGATCCAGGGCGCGACCAAGGAAGCGGTCGAGGCGATCGACGGCATCACCGCCACGATCGAGGAAGTCAGCACCATCGCCACCTCGATCGGCTCCGCAATCGAGCAGCAGGGCGCAGCAACGGCCGAAATCGCACGCAGCGTGTCGCAGACGGCGGAAGCGACCAAGGAAGTCACGACCAATATCGGCGGAGTGAGCGCCGCGGCCAACGAGACCGGCAACGCCGCCGGCCTCGTCCTCGCCGCGGCCAGCAACCTCTCCAAGCAGGCCGAGCAGCTCTCCGGCGAAGTCTCGACGTTCCTCGCCGGCGTCCGCGCCGCGTGAGCCGGCGCCTTGCCGTCTGATGCAGCCCAAAGAAAGTCGCACGTGTCAGCTTCGCTGACATGTCTCAGCGAAAAAATTCTTGGCGCCTTGAGATGCCAGGTGAAATGCGTGGCCGACAAAAAGAAACCGGTCTAGTCTTCCTGACGCGTGGGTGGAAACCCGGCGCAAGAATAGACGCCAATCGCTATTGCTGCCACGGCCACCGTCGGACTTCGTTCGCGCAACCGGCGCTGGGGCAATCGGACTGCAGCCCGATCTTGATACGTTACAACGGTTGACATCGTTCCGCGGAGACTGACGGCGGCCTGTCGAGAAGAGACAGGATCGAGCTTGGTCAATTCCAAACGGGAGGAACGGCAATGGGTAACGACTTGAGAACCGCGTGTGACGGCGTTCTGCAGAAAGTAGTGACCGGCAAAGACCGCGTTCCGGGCGTGGTGGCGATGATCACGGACCGCTCGGCCAACACCTACGAAGGCGCAGCCGGTGAGCGTAGCATTGGCGGCAGTCAGGCAATGACGACCGACACGGTCTTCGCAATCTTTTCGACCACAAAAGCAATCACCGGGACGGCGGTCCTGCAATGTGTCGAGGAAGGCAAGCTCGACCTGGACGCCCCGGCCAAGACCTACGTTCCCGAGATCGGCAACGTCGAGGTGCTCGAAGGCTTTGACGCGCAGGGCAGGCCAACGCTGCGGGCGCCGAAACGCGACATCACCACCCGCATGCTGATGCTGCACACGGCCGGCTTCGGCTACGACTTCTTCAACGCCAATTACTTTCGCCTCGCGCAAGAACACGGCCAGCCGAGCGTGATCACCTGCTCAAGGGCATCACTGATGACGCCGCTCCTGTTCGATCCCGGCGACAAGTGGGAATATGGCAGCAACCTCGACTGGTGCGGCCAGGTCGTCGAGCGCATTCGCGGCAAGCGCCTCGGAGAGGTGTTGAAGGACCGGGTTTTTGCGCCGCTCGGCATAGATGATATCGCCTTTTCGCTGACGCCTTCGATGCGTGAGCGCCTTGCCGTCATCCACCAGCGCGAAGCCGATGGCGCGCTGACCCCCCTTCCCGATCTGCAATTGCCACCCGAGCCGGAGGTCGACATGGGCGGCCACGGACTTTACGCCTCGATCGGCGAATACATGAAATTCATCCGCATGTGGCTGAACGATGGAGCGGGGCCACAGGGCCGCGTGCTGAAGCAAGAGACGGTCGAGGCCGCCGTACGTAATGGCCTTGAGGCGCACCAGACCGTGGTAATGCTGCCCGGCGTGATTCCGACCCTGTCGAACGATGCGGAGTTCTTCCCCGGACTGAAGAAGTCCTGGTCCTACACCTTCATGGTCAACGACGAGGACGCTCCGACCGGCCGCCCGGCAGGTTCGATCGGCTGGGCCGGGCTCGCCAACCTGTTCTATTGGATCGATCGAAAGAACGGGTTCGGAGGATATTGGGCGACGCAGATCCTGCCGTTCGGAGATCCGACATCGTTCGGCGGCTACCTCGATTTCGAGACAGCCGCCTATGCAAGTGGAGAGGTGCGCGCAGCGGCATAGTGCCGATGAAGCGAAGCGGCCTACCTCGCGCCGCCACGCTTCGCGGCTCTTGAATCTGCGTGGTTTGCGGCATTCGTGGCCGGAACCGCATGCAGTCGGCCAGTCTGTCCTTCGGCAGGCTGGCCTCTGTCATCCCCGAATTCGAAATGGTGCGCGCGATCCATCGGCCGAGCGGCATCGAGAGGGTATTGCGATAACGACAAGAAAACTGGTCCGAACTTCAGGGGCATTGCTCACAGGAGGAGAAGTGTTATGACGAACGTGCAAGGTGACTCGCGCAGCGCAGGCGCCAAAGCAGACTACGATGCGATCATCATCGGCGCCGGGTTCTCCGGCATGTACATGTTGCATTCGTTGCGCGACAAGCTCGACATGAATGTCACCGTGTTTGAGGCCGGCGACGGCGTCGGCGGCACCTGGTACTGGAATCGCTATCCAGGCGCACGCTGTGACTCGGACAGCTACATTTACTGCTACACCTTCGACAAGAACCTGCTGCAGGAATGGAACTGGTCCGAGCGCTATCCGGAGCAGGACGAGATCCTGCGCTACCTCGAGCACTGCGCGGAGCGCTTCGACCTCAAGCCCGACATCCAGTTCGGCAAGCGCGTCACCGAGGTCGTCCTCGATGAGGACACCGGGCTCTGGACGGTGCGCACCGACAACGGCGACGTCGCCAAAGCGCGTTTCGTTATCACCGCGGTCGGCGCCCTGTCGGCAGCCAACATGCCGCCGTTCAAAGGGCTCGGCTCCTTCCAGGGCAAGTGCTACCACACCAGCCAGTGGCCACACGACGGCGTCGACTTTACCGCAAAGCGTGTCGGGGTCATCGGCACCGGCGCCACCGCAGTGCAGGCGGTCCCGGAGATCGCGCAGCAGGCCAAGCACCTGACGGTGTTCCAGCGTACACCGGCCTTCTGCGTGCCGGCGCGCAACGGCAGTGTCGATCCCGAGGTCACCAGGGCCCGCAAGGCCGATTACGACGGGATCCGCCGGCGCATCAAGGACTCGTTCTTCGGCTTCGAGTTGGATTTCATCCCGAGGTCGGTGCTCGAAGCGACGCCTGAGGAGCGCGAGCGAGAATTCGACAGGATGTGGGATGCAGGAGGCTTTGCCTTCTGGCTGGCCAACTATCAGGACATGTTCTTCTCCAAGGAGGCGAACAATATCATTGCCGACTACCTCAAGAGCAAGATCCGCTCCACCGTCAACGATCCGGTCACGGCCGAGAAACTGACACCCAAGACCTATCCTTACGGCACCAAGCGGCAGCCGCTCGACACCAACTACTTCGAGACTTTCAACAAGAAGAACGTAACTTTGGTGGATGCGAGCACCGACGGCTCGATCGAGGAGATCACGCCGAATGGGATTCGCGCCGGCGGCAAAGAATACCCGCTCGACATCATCGTCGTCGCCACTGGTTTCGATGCCCTGACCGGCCCGCTGAAAAGCCTCGGCATCAAGGGGCGTGGCGGCAGGGCGCTGGCGCAGGAATGGGAGGACGGCCCGGTGACCTACCTTGGCGTCGCGATCGCCGGCTACCCGAACCTGTTCATGATCACCGGCCCGCAGAGCCCCTCGGTGCTTTCGAATATGCCGGTGTCGATCGAACAGCATGTCGAGTGGATCACCGAATGCATCGCCCACATGCGACGAAGCAAGCTTGCGACCATCGAGGCTAGCCCGCAGGCGCAGGAAGCGTGGGGCACTCACGTCGCGGAGGTGGTCAACTCGACGCTGATGACTACGGCCAATTCGTGGTACATGGGAGCCAACATCGCCGGCAAGGCTCATCGCTTCCTGCCCTATCTCGGCCCAGAAGGCGTCGGCGGCTACCGCAGGAAGTGCGCCGAGATCGCCGAGAAAGGCTACGAGGGCTTCATGTTCACGAGCGAAGGCCAGGGTGGAACGGTGCACCCAATTGCGGCCGAATGAACCTGACAATCATTGACCGGGAGCGGCGTTCGGTGTCGCCACTCCCGGCCCGTCGAAGACCTTGAAGTGCGATCGTCCACCTATGTCGCGCTTATGAAGCGCGACGGCAATTCGTCTCGATTTCCTATCAACCCGGGCACATGATCCAGGCATCGGCTGCTACTCAGCGCCCGGCGGCCACCGCATCGCCATGACGCGGGCAAGGGCGTGTGACCGAAAAGGCCACTTCATATGGTCGATCAGGATTCAATCCCCTCACGGAAATGGATGTCGGGCGTGACCGGTTCGCCCGGGATCAGGCGTTCCGCCCTGGCCATCGACAATGATGCGCCGGATGACGTCGCCGACATCTACAATCAGGCTGGCGACGATTACGGCGCCTATGCCGATGGCGATCCTTCGCAACCATTTGCCTTTGACGGGATGCATGCCTATGCGGATCGGTGCGTCTGGGCTGTGTTGGAAACAAAACTGGCTGACCTGCGGGCTTCCGGCGCAAGATCGGTCAGGTTTCTCGATGCGGGTTGCGGGCCCGGCACATGGCTGCGACGACTGGTCATGCGCGCCCAGGAGCTCGGGTTCAGCAGCATCACCGCGCGCGGATTTGACATTGCGCAGGCACAGATCCAGCGGGCCCGCTTGGCGGCTCGAAATCTTTCCGGCCTCCCCGGGGTAAGTCTCACATTCGACGTCGCAGACCTTTCGGACCGGTTGCCGGAACCCGATTGCTCGGTCGATATCACGCTGTGCCTGTACAGCGCACTCAGTCATCTGCCCATTGAAAGGCTGACGGATATCGCGACTGAGATCGCGCGTGTGACGTCAGGACATTTCATAACGACCGTGCGCCCGATTGGCAGCACGCCAACGGCCTTCGTGGACTCGGTGGAGAACGTCCGCCGCTTGAAACATGATCACATCAAGGACCGGTGTGAAATCGACCTCTGCGACGGCCGGCATATGGCATTCGGCTTTCACCTGTTTACCGCGGTCGAATTGCGAAGCCATTTCGCAGGGAATTTCGAGATCGAAGATCTGCGAGGTCTCGACCTGTTCCACAGCCGGTTCACGCCGGATAGCCGGTGGAATCCGATCTTGCAGGCGGACGACAGTCATCTCGCCGACGAACTCAAGCGGCTTGAGACGGCGTATGCCGCGAGTGCGGAGTTCATGGATCGCGCCACCCATCTCCTGCTGGTGGCGCGCGGCCGCCGCACCGTTACACGTCTCAAGTAAGCCTCAGGACGCGGCAAGGGTTCTTCGCAGGCGCTCAATTGCGCCGGAGACACCCCGCACCTTTATGATCCGGCCCGTCGCATCGAAGTTCTCCGACAGCACGTGCACGTGCCCATACACGTCGCTGAGCAGCCGCTGTTTCGCATACGGCACCACGAATTCTTCCTCCACCATCGCAGCCTCGAAGAAAGCGATGATCGTCTCGCGCAGTGCCGCCACGTCTGCCGGCGACCTTGCAGAGAGGAAAATCGCGTCCGGGTGCTTCGTGCGGAGCGCGGCGCGATCCGCCTCGTTCACGCGATCGATCTTGTTGAGGAGCAGGCGCGACGGAACGACCTCCGCGCCGATCTCGCGCAGCACGTTGCGGCTCACATCGAGTTGCGACTCGTAGGTCGGATCGGACGCATCAAGGACGAACAGCAATAGCGATGCTTCCAGCGCTTCGGCAAGCGTGGATCGGAACGACGCCACGAGGTCATGCGGCAACTTCTTGATGAAGCCCACAGTATCCGAGACGAGTATACGCGGCGTCGTTTCCGGCCGCAGAGCGCGCACCGTCGTATCAAGCGTCGCGAACAGCTTGTCCGCGATCAGGACCTCGCTACCCGTGAGGGCTTGCATGAGCGACGACTTCCCTACGTTCGTATACCCGACCAGAGCGACCCGAAGCTGATCGCGACGTGCGGCGCGACGCTGGTCGCTATCCCGCTGAATAGCCGACAGTTGCTCCTTCAGCTCGGCGAGACGGTCGCGGATCTTGCGTCGCTCGACTTCGAGATCGGATTCGCCCGCGCCGTAGCCCTGCCGCCGCTCGCCACCCGCCGCCGATTCCCGCAGGCGTGGCGCGATATACTTCAACCGCGCCATCTCGACCTGCAACTTCGCCTCCCGGCTATGTGCATGACGATGGAAAATCTCCACGATCACCCCGGTCCGATCCAGTACCTCCGCGCCGGTTGCTTGTTCAATATTGCGCGCCTGGTTCGGCGAGATGTCGTGATCGACGATCACGTATTCCGGCATCAATGGCGCCGCCAAATCAGGCTCAGTCGGCCCGGCGGCCGACTCCTTCCCGTCGGCGTCTTCAAAGCGCTCGCGGGCCCTTGGCTTCCGGACGTGTGCCATCGATCCGACAACGCCTGTCCCGCCAGTCATCGCTGCGAGCTCCTCAAGTTTCCCCTTGCCGAGCACCGTCGCGCCGTCGAGCTCGTCGCGCTTCTGCGATAGCGTGCCGACAACTTCGTAACCGAGCGTCTTCACCAGACGGCCCAACTCCGCAAGGCTCGCGGCATGCGCGTGGTCGTCGATGCCCGGGAGCTGGATGCCGACCAGGATCGCGCTCGGGATGCGTTCCTCTGCCACGCGGCTTTCTCCAGTCTTTGCCATTGGCTTTATCCTGTGCGTGAGGCGCTCAGCAGACTGCCGATCGCCTGGCATCTCGCGGAAGTCGCGCCTGTGCGTTGCACGCGGACGGGTCGCTATCGCGAATCCTGTCTGCTGGTGCTGGGTTCAAGACAATCCCGGGAGCTATGGATCAATGTCTGATGTGACGATCTTCGCACGCCGAACCAGCGCTCCATGCGGTCGAACAGCCATCGCATTGGAACGGGATGACGTGACGCTATCTCATTCGGGAAACAGACGTGGACGCAGCGTCCTCAACATAGGTGAAGCGGCATAAACAAACGAGACGGACCAACGGGCTTCAATATAATCGCCGCATGAATGAGCCGCTGCGGGGTGGCAGGTCTCGTTCTCGCCTCGACTCTCCAGATAGCGATGTCACTCAGCCTTTGGCGGGCTTCCTGCGCAGCACAATGATTGGAACATGCGGCGTGGTGCTGATCACGATCTGGGGTTCACCATCGGATGCGTGGCTTCTTAGCGTCTCCAATACCAGAAAGAACTTTTCGGCAAGCATAGCGTAAACCTCGCTGACCTTTGCATTTTCCGGATTTCAACGAGTCGAATTGCAACCGATTCAACCACTCGCATCGGATGGCGGCAAATGGATTCGCGCGGCAGAATTCGGCTATTGGCGGTTTTCCTCGTTTTGCAGTCCAGGCTGCGTTCCGCCGAGCGATGAACGCTCGGGTCCGGCAGTATCGGGAGTTGTGCAGTCCCGACCCGTAACATCGCCTTCTTGGGCCGCGATGCCGCGATGATGCGTCGGTTCCATCGAGAGGACCAGACTGAAAGCTTCGGGAACTGAGAAACCGGCTTGATCTGGCTCACCCAAACGGATGAGCTCTCCGGAGAGATTAATGTCGTTCTTCCTTTTGGATCGCGCTGCGTTGTGTTATCGAATCGTCATCCAGCTGTCACACAATCGCACATGTCAGAAGACGATACGCCTGAGCCCGCCCGGGAAAGTGCACGCGCCGCGCACGGGATCAATAGCGCCATTGCCGCACAGGACAACAAAAGACCGGACGACTCTGTTGCCTCCAGGCAACACGGCGTCGCGGAGCCTCATTCGCAAGAACCGCCGAAGACCCTCCTTCCTGAGGCGCAGCATCAAGGTGATGAGGTCACGCCAGAAATCCCTGTGCAAAACGGTGCGACGCCTGCCGGCAGTGAGATCGAACTCAAGCTCCTTGTCGATGCTGATCGCATGGCGGATTTCAACGCCGCTCCGATCATCGCGACGAATGCGCGCAACAAGGGCACACGAAAGCACCTCAAGTCCGTCTACTACGATACGCCCGAGCGGACGCTGAGACGAAACGGATTAAGCCTGCGGGTTCGCCAGAACGGCGCACGATTCGTGCAGACCGTGAAAGCCGAATTCGGAGACGATCCGCTCCGGCGTGGCGAGTGGGAGGCGAACGTCCCATCGATTGCTCCCGATGTCGAACTGGCGATGCCTTTCGTCCCGGCCAAACTGCGCTCGGATCTTCGACGTCATCAGCTTGAGGCGGTCTTCACCGCCGATATCCACCGGCACGCGCGCATCGTCGAGCTGCCATCCGGAACGATCGAAGTCGCTTTCGACCAGGGAGTGCTCAAGTCAGGCGATCAATCGATGCCCGTGAGCGAGATCGAGTTGGAGCTCAAGGGTGGAAGCGCCAGTGCAATCTACGACCTCGCGCTTCGGCTCGCGGACCATGGGTCAGTGCGACCGTCTATCCGCAGCAAGTCGGCGCGCGGCTTTGACCTTGCGGCCGAGGCGTCGCCCGCGCTGCGGAAGCCGCGAAAGCTTCGCCTCGACCCGGCAATATCCCTCGATGAGGCCTTCGCAAAGATCCTGCGCTCCTGTCTTCACCATCTTCTTGGGTCTCTGGCAGCGGCCGAGGACGGCCGTGATCCTGAGGGAGTCCATCAGCTTCGCGTGTCGCTGCGCCGCCTTCGCGCGGCCCTGGATTTGATGCGATCCGTTGGGCCATTGGGCAATCTCGACTCATTCCGGTCGGAAGCAAGATGGCTGGCACGAAACCTTTCTGCCGCACGCGATTGGGACATGTTTCAACGGGGGACGCTGCCGACCATCGCGCAGGCCTGTCCCTCGGTCGCGGGCTTTGATGCCCTGGAACAGGCCGCAGAGGAACGCCGGTCAGCCGCCTACCAGAAGGTACGTCTCGCGTTGGCTGACCGCCGATGCTCATGTTTCCTGATCGGCCTCGGCGGCTGGATTGAGGCCCGAGGATGGCGGAGCGACGTCGCTCCCGAAGATCTCGGACGACTGACCGAGCCCGCCGTTAACTTCGCCGGACGCATCCTGTCGGAACAGCATGCGAGAGTGCTCAAGCGCGGCCGCCGCTTCAAGTCGCTTCCGGCGGAAAAGCTGCACCGGTTGAGGCTCGCCGCGAAGAGACTGCGCTACGTCGCCGACTTCCTGTTGCCGCTGTACGGAGACCGAAAGTCCGTCAGGCGATTCTCTCGCGGGCTGGCCGACCTGCAGGAGGAACTTGGTTCCTTTAACGACATGGCGATCACAAACGCGCTTTTCGCAGAACTCGGTGACGAGTTCTCGCAGAGCGGCACGGCTGCAGCCGCCATCACCGGCTGGCAGGCACACGCATCGATCGGCGTTGAGGCGCGCCTGCGAAACACGTGGCTGGATTTCAGGAAAACAAAAGCACCGTGGTCGAGGGCAGCAGAGGCGTGATCTGGTTCTCGCGCTCGGAAGGACGCATGCCATACAACTGATCGACTGTCTCCGTCATCCAGGCTCGCTCACCTTCTCGAAACCGGCCGAACGGCCACTGGATGCTCCCGTGTCAGTTCCACTTCCTGCTTTTCGTGGCGGATCACGAGGCGCTCACCTTCCCGCAACGTGTACTCCACCTTGTCCAGGCCAATTTCGACACACAACAACCGGCCGCGGTAGGTTATGGGAAATCGAAGGATGGCGTTTTCCTCGGGTGCACGACGTGGCCAGAACGACAATGTTCCGTCATCGTCCCGCATCCCACCAAAACCATAGGTCAGCATCATCCAGGTGCCACCCATAGAGGCGATATGGCAACCGTCCTTCACGTTACCTCCCACATCGGCCAAGTCCATCAGCAGGGCCGCCATGCCGTAACGAAATGCTTTATCCATGTCGCCGACTTGTGCGGCGATGATCGCCTCGACGCAGGAGGATAGTGATGAGTCGCCTGTTGTCAGTGGGTCGTAGAAATCGAAGTTGCGCTTCTTCACTTCTGACGAGAAAGTGTCGCCCAACAAGAACATCGCCAAGATCACGTCCGCCTGCTTGATCACTTGCGTTCGGTAGATGTTCAGCGGATGATAGAACAGCAGCAGCGGATAGCGGTCACGTGGCGTATTTCGGAAATCCCATGGCTCTCTGTCGAGAAAGTTGTCATCCTGAAGGATAACATTCAGCGTTTCATCACTCGGCACATACATGCTTCGCGCGGCTTGAATCCATGCATTGACCTCGGAGGGATCGAGCGCCGTTTTTTGCGCAAGTGCGTCGTACATCCCCGCTTCTGCTGTCCGTAAGGACTCGACAACCTCAGCAGCGTAGCGAAGGTTTTCGCGGGCCATCAAGTTCGTATAAGCGTTGTTGTTCACGACGGCGTTGTATTCATCGGGCCCAGTAACACCGTTTATGCAGAACCTTCCCCCCTTTGCGTCCGAATAGAAGCCAAGGTCCAGCCACATTCGGGCTGTTTCAACGAGCATTTCGGCTCCGTACTTTCGCAAGAACTCTTCGTCACCCGTCGCCTGCACGTACTTGCGCAGTGCGTACATAATGTCAGCGTTGATATGATACTGCGCGGTGCCCGCCGCGTAGTATGCGGATGCCTCCTCTCCGCTGATTGTGCGCCAAGGATACATCGCTCCTCGATGGCCCAGTTCTCTCGCGCGAGCCCGTGCCTGAGGCAGCATCTTGTAACGAAAGGCCAGAAGGTTCCTTGCGATCCACGGGGACGTATAGATCAGAAACGGCAACACGTAGATTTCCGTATCCCAAAAGTAGTGTCCTTCATAAGCCTGTCCTGTGAGTCCTTTCGCGGGCACGCCTGCTCCCTCCGCGCGCGCAGAGGCTTGAAGGATATGAAAAAGGTTGAAGCGGATCGCTTGCTGGATTTCTACGGTGCTCCGCTGTACTCGCTGCTCACTAATATCTTTGATGCGAACATCGCTCCGGCGCCAAAAATCGTCCATGTACTGCTCTTGAGAGGCGAGCAGCCGCTGGAAACCCTGAGTCACGACGCGATCCATTGTCCATTCAGCGCGGCCGCAGAGTTCTTCTGCGGATGCCGTGTGGGAGGTGTGATAAACCATGTATTTGGTGAGTTGGATCGGACAGCCGGGCTTGGCATCGACAGCGTAGGCAACCTGGCCGAAGTCAGGGGTGCAGGCGACCTTGTGCGAGTGTGAGCAAGAACTCTCCAGCGAGTGGTCCGTCGCGCATGCCAACATATAGCGGCTCCTTTCCGTCGTATGGCACAGCACGATGCGCTGGTCTTTGGCGTAGTTGGTTTGCGGATGAAGTACCTGGCCGGAGAACGCTCTTGCCAGGCGCGGATCATCGCGATCGCCGCGGCCGCTTGGTTTATGGGTGGTCATCTCCGAAGAGATTACGACAAATGCCTGAGCATCTACGAGTGTCACACAGTATGAGATAGCGACCACGTGCCTGTTCACGAAGGAGACCAGACGCCGGGACGTGATCGATACCTGCTTGCCGGACGGGGTCTCCCAAGTCACGGTCCGATCGAGTGTGCCGGCCCTCATGTTGAGCCGCCGGTCGTACGCTAGGAGGTGCGCATTGGGCAACCAGAACGGTTCGTCGTCCACGAAGAGCTTGATGATCTTGCTCTCCGTCACGTTGCAGATCGTCTGGCCGGTCTTGGCGAAACCAAAAGCTTCTTCTCCGTAGACGATAGGCCAGGTTTCATAAAACCCGTTGATGAATGTGCCGTTCTCGACGTTGGGACCGCCCTCCTCCGGGCAGCCGCGCATGCCGATATATCCATTGCCGAGTGCCAGCATCGTTTCGACCTGGGCCAGAAAATCGGGTCGAAACGACTTTTCGATAACATTCCACTCATCGGCCGGATAATCGCGAGATGGCGGGCGGAGCCGTTCATGGTGTAGCATCGGGCTGTTTCTCCCAAGGCAGCACTTGGCGTTAATCAGTCAGTTAGTTCGGCCAAATCGTGGACTACCAGATGAGCCCCATGGTGCTTCAGCTCATCCGCATTTCCCTTGCGAGCGACGCCGATCACTAGCCCAAAGTTTCCGTTAGATCCCGCTTGGACTCCGGAAATGGCATCCTCGATCACAATTGTCCTTATCGGCAGAACCCCAAGGAGCCGTGCCGCCAGCAGGAACGTGTCCGGGGCCGGCTTGCCGGAAAGACGTTGCGCCTGGATCACGTTGCCATCGACCCGCACCTCAAAAAACTCGTCCAGCCCCGCCACCCGCAGGACGGACGCACAGTTCTGACTCGAGGTGACTACGGCAATTTTGAACCCATCGTGGCGGAGCTGATGGATGAATTGCACACTCCCGTCATAAGACTCTACGCCATCCTCCACGATCGCACGATCGACTAGGTCGTCCTTGCGGTTTCCGAGCCCGCACACTGTTTCGACTTTTGCAGAGTCCTCTGGATCTCCTTCTGGAAGTTCGATGCCGCGCGATCTCAAGAAATCACGCACGCCGTCGAAACGGGGTTTGCCATCCACATGGAGCCGGTAATCGGTGTCGATATCGAAGGGACGAAATGCTGCCCCCGTCTGCCTCGCACGCTCCAGCAGATACTCGTCGAACATCTGTTTCCAACACGTCGCATGGAGTTTGGCTGTATCCGTCAATACACCATCCAAGTCAAAAAGGACGGCGTCGTACTGATCGCGGCTGATGCGCTTGCTCTTGGGTTGCGGCATGGATCACTCTCCTCTTGCCCCAAGGACCTAACCGCCGGAACGTTGGCGTCCCGCCGACCGGGTTAGACGTTATCTGCCTCTGTGGAGCGAACCGCGACGGAGGCGGCCTCTTTCCCCCATCTCCAGCCTGTGATCTCGGGCATATCGTCCCCATACCGAACAATGTATGTCTTGTGATCGATGAGCTTGTCCCGAATCGCCTGCTTGGCATAAGCAGCCCGTGACCCGAGCTTCGGCACGCGATCAATCACGTCGGATACGAGATGGAAGCGATCCATATCGTTCAGTACGCACATATCAAACGGGGTTGTGGTGGTACCTTCCTCCCTGTAACCCCGGACATGCAGGTTGTCGTGGCCGGTGCGCCGGTAGGTCAATCGGTGGATCAGCCACGGATAACCATGGAAGGCAAAGATGATCGGCTTGTCGGTGGTGAACAACGCATCAAAATCCTGATCCGAGAGGCCGTGCGGGTGTTCGCTCGGTGGCTGCAGCTTCATCAGATTGACAACGTTGATGACGCGCACTTTGAGATCGGGCGCATGTCGTCTAAGCAGGTCGACCGCCGCAAGAGTCTCCAGTGTCGGTACGTCTCCACAACAGGCCATCACAACATCTGGCTCGCCCCCCCGGTCGTTGCTGGCCCACTGCCAGATGCCCAGTCCGGCCTCGCAGTGCTTGATCGCCTCGTTCATTGTCAGCCACTGAGGAGCAGGCTGCTTGCCCGCGACGACGACATTGACGTAGTTCCGGCTGCGCAGGCAATGGTTGGTGACCGAGAGTAGGCAGTTCGCGTCGGGCGGCAGATAGACCCGGATGACCTCAGCTTTCTTGTTCACGACATGATCGATGAACCCAGGGTCTTGATGGCTGAAGCCGTTGTGGTCCTGACGCCAGACATGGCTGGACAAAAGATAATTCAGCGAGCCGATAGGTCGTCGCCAGGGAATGTGATTGCATACCTTCAACCACTTGGCGTGCTGGTTGAACATGGAATCGATGATGTGGATGAAAGCCTCATAGCAAGAGAAGAAACCGTGCCGGCCCGTCAGGAGATAGCCCTCAAGCCAGCCCTGGCACTGGTGCTCGCTGAGCATCTCCATTACTCGCCCGTCGGGCGCGAGATGATCGTCCCACGGATAAGTTTCCGCTACCCAGGCACGGTTGGTTACCTCCAGCACGTCTTGCCAACGGTTGGAGTTGTTCTCGTCCGGACTGAAGAGTCGGAAGTTCCGTTGCTCCATGTTGAGCTTCATCACATCACGTAGAAACCGCCCCATGATCCGCGTCGACTCCGCCATAACGGCGCCGGGCTCGCTCATTTCGACTGCGTAGTCGCGGAAATTCGGCATTCGCAGTTCGCGCAGAAGTAACCCGCCATTGGTGTGCGGGTTGGCGCTCATACGGCGGGTTCCTCGAGGAGCGAGGTCGGCCAACTCAGGACGAAGCCGGCCGCTGTCGTCGAAAAGTTCGGCAGGTCGGTAGCTTTTCATCCATTCTTCCAGAATGCGGACATGGGCGTTGTTTTCGTGCATCTCGCCCATGGGCACTTGATGAGAGCGCCAGTAATCCTCGGTCCGCTTGCCATCGATTTCCTTCGGACAAGTCCAGCCCTTGGGGGTTCGTAGGACAATCATCGGCCAGCGTGGCCGTTCGTTAAGGCCGTTGCGTCGTGAATCCACCTTTATCCGCTGAATTTCGCCGATAATCTTATCCAGCGTAGCGGCCATAAGTTCGTGCATTTTTTCCGGCTCATCCCCCTCAACAAAGTAAGGCGTATAGCCGTAGCCGCGAAACAACTGATCCAGCTCTTCACGGCTGATGCGGGCGAGAATGCAGGGATTGGCAATCTTGTAGCCGTTCAAATGGAGGATCGGCAAAACCACCCCGTCAGTCGCGGGATTCAAGAACTTGTTGGAATGCCAGCTCGTTGCCAGCGGTCCCGTCTCCGCTTCACCGTCGCCGACGACGCAGGCAACGATCAAATCTGGATTGTCGAAGGCTGCCCCATAAGCATGCGACAGAGAGTACCCAAGTTCGCCCCCCTCGTGAATTGAACCCGGAGTCTCCGGCGCTACGTGACTAGGAATACCGCCAGGGAACGAGAATTGGGTGAACAGCCGTTTCATGCCCTCTTCATCGGGCGAGATGTTCGGGTAAACCTCGCTGTAGGTTCCCTCGAGATAGGCATGCGCGACCAGGCTCGGGCCGCCATGCCCAGGGCCCGTGATATAGATCATATCGAGGTCGTGCTTCTTAATGATCCGGTTCAAGTGAACGTAGATGAAGTTCAAACCGGGTGAAGTCCCCCAGTGACCGAGGAGCCGCGGCTTGATGTGCTCCTTCGTGAGCGGCTGCTTAAGCAGCGGGTTGTCGTAGAGATAGATCTGGCCCACCGAGAGGTAGTTGGACGCCCGCCAATACGCATCCATCATTGCCCGCTCTTGATCAGACAACGCGTTTGCCATTGTTTCCTCCTCACTCCGTCTCATCGAGCGCGCCGTTGCAGGGCTCGGCGGAAACCGAGCGCCGTTAATCGCCTGCATCACAGCAGAGACGGCAGCTACAGGGAAAACCGCGCGGCACGGTCTTCATTGATCCAGATCAACGCAAGTCCCGCTGAGGGTCACTCTGGCCAATCCTGGCCGCCGCCTGTCGGCCCGGAGGTGACCGGACACTTTGGTTCAAGCGACGACACGTGCGGCTTGGGATCGGCGGCCAAGAACGGCACGCCATAGATCGCTCAATTGTTCGGCGGGAATTCCACCTGGTTGTTCTGCTTGCCGGTGTTGAATTCCATGATCTTCCGGGTCACGCCGGGAAAGATCGCCGAGATCGGATTGACGCGCAGCACCGGCTGCGCCGGTGTGCCCACAACCTCGTAGGTCACGCCGATCAGGCCCTCATTACTTCCGCCGCCGAGCACTAGGCCGATCACCGGCAACTGGCCGAACATGTTGTTCAGGCCGTACATCGGCACGAAGGTGCCGCTCATGCGCACCTGGTTGCCGATGTTGTCGATGCTTCCTTCGATGGTCGCGCCGATCGCCGGCCCCTTCACGACGCCGTCGCGGATCGTGAGCAGTCCGCTCTGGCGCGTGAACTCGGCGCGCAAGGCGCTGAACGCGACGCCGCTCGTCGTGCCAGGCGAACCGCCGGCTGCGATCCGGTCGAGCTCGGGTTGACCTTTGACGGAGAAGTCGCGGATGTTGATCAGCCCTTCCTTGGGGCTCGGCTCCGCCGCCGGCGGCTCCATCGCGAGCGTGAGCTGACCGCCCACGATCTTGGAATAGAAATCGGTGAAGCGGAAGAATGCGCCGGCGTCGTTGGTCTGCAGGTAGACCACCTCGCGCCCCTGCTGGCGACCGCGCAGATCGGCGGTCACGGGCGTATCGCGCCCGATCTTGCCGTTCAGTGCAAAACTCTTGATGGCGCCGTTGCGCTTGGAGGCCTTCGCATCGACGCTGCGCAACGCTTCGCCATTGAAGCCGGCAACCGCCCCGAGCTTGAGGTCGATGTCGTAATCGATGTTCTTGGTCTTGTTCTTGGGGTCGTCGCGGCCCGAAATCGCCGTGCGCAGGAAGCCGCGGCCATCGAACACGTCGCCGCGCATGGAGACCTTCAAGACGCCGTCGGGCCCGCGGTCGGCGCGCAGCGTGGTCTTGTCGCCTTCCGACGGCGAATAGGTCGGGAAGTTGGCGTTCATGAGATCGCCATTCTGGTCAACTTCCACCGATCCCTTGATCGACGTGCCGGCGCCTTCGACCACGATGTCCTCAAAGCGCGTCGATTGCGGCTTCTGCACCACTTTGAAGGTGGCCTTGCCAGACTTGCCGGGCGTCTTGACCCAACCGGGCAGGATATTGTCGAGCCTGACCTGGGTGAGATCAGCCTCGACGCCGAGCTTGCTGTCGTGATCGCTGCTGCTCGCGATCTTGCCCACGACCTTGACCGGGATCGCGCCGCTCACCGCGGATCCGAGGTCGAGCCCGAGCCGCTGGCGGCCGGCATCGTCGAGCGTTGACTGCAGCTTGATGTCGGCGTCGCCCTCGCTCGGCTTGCGGTAATCCAGCGAAGCCGGCTGCCCGCCGATCTTGACGTCACCCTTGACCTGATAGCCCGCATTGTTGGCGACGACCTTCAGCGCGTTGGCCTCGAGCTTCTGGTTCATCACCAATTTGTCGATCGCGACGCTGCCGAGATCGGCGGTGACGGCGTAAGTCGTATCCTCCTTGGTCAGCACGCCCTTGACCGGCAGGCCGAGATTGATCGTGGCCGAGACCGTCCCCTTGCTCGCATTGGGATCGACGAATGTCGTCCCCGACACATCGCTGAGGCGGTCGGAAGCAAGGATTTCGGCGCAGGCCGGCACCGGACAATCGACGCGGAATTTGATCTTGGCCGGCGAGGGTTTTGGCACCAGGTCCGGGACTTCGAAGGAGAAGTCCGACAGCGTGATCTTGCGCCCGCCCGGCGTGTCGGCGATGCCCTGGGCGATGTTGACGGTCGCGGTGCGGCCGGTCACCCGCGCCCGCAAATCCGCGTCATGAACCACGGGCATCTCGTCCACCGGACGCACCGTCACGCCGCTCGCGACGATGTTGACGGCAAGCCCGTCATCCGGGATTGGAGGCCCCTTGCGGGACAGGTTGCGCACCGGCGAGTTGACGCCGATCTCGATGCGCTGGAGCGTGCCGCGCTCGATCCGCTCGATCACCCATTCGCGCAATTCCGGCACGACCAGCGCAGGCCAAACTCGTTTCAGCGCCGAGGCCGACATTGGCGTGCCCGCGAACCCGAGCTGCAGCCGCGGCTCGCCGGAATAGTCGATGCTGCCGGTGCCGGCGATGCCGATCTCGCCATTGCTGATATCGGCCTGCGTCAGCAGCACGCGCTTCTTGTCGGTGTCGAAACGCAAGCCAACCGCGATGCGATTGAAGATCAGCGGCGGCTCGTTGTCGATGCCCGCGAGCAGGATGGTGCCGCCGCTCAGGCCGAGCTGCCAGTCGTTGATATCGTCATTTGGCGGTTCGAGATGAGCGAGCAGCGTGACCCGATTGGCGCCGGAGACGACCTTGAACGGCGCCAGCAGCACGCGGCGTCCAGCGTCCCATTCAACATTCACTTCGGCAGAATCGATCGCCATCGGATAGTCGGGCGTATCGGTGTCGATCAGGTTGCCGGGGCCGGCGGTGATCTTGCCGCGGAAATAGGTCGGCAGCCCGTCGCGGCCGATTTCACCCTTCAGTTCACCGGATAGCGGCAGCTCGGCATTGTAGGTGAGATCCTTCACCCTGAGCGCGAGCAGGATATTGGCGGATGACAGCTTGTCGGCGCGCAGGTCGACCGCGCGCACGCCATCCCTGAGCGGGCCAACCGCGACGCGCAGCGACCACGGATGGGCGCCCTCTTCACCGACGCTCAGCGCCACGCCGCCGCCGCTCGGCCGCCGCAGGCTCAGGCTGATATTCTCGAAGGTCCATTTGCCGCCGCGCTGCTGATCGTCGACGACGAGGTTGCCGTTCTTCAGACCGATCTCGTTGAGGTTCTGGCCGTCGAGACCGGTCATGCTGAGGCTGTCGAGCCAGTCGAGGCCGGCAAGCAATCCGCTCTGCGCGCTCTCAGACGGCGGCGCCGGGACGCTGACGGACGGCGACGAAGGTGGCGATAACGGCGGCGGCGGGGGCACCGGCCGCGGGAATGTCGGCGGCAGGCCCGCCTCATGCTTGGAAGCGACACCGGTCGCGAGCGGCTTGGCGGTATCGCCGGCGGAAACGGTCACATAGCCGTCCGGCGTGATCCGGATCGCGAGTTCGGCATCAACGAGGTTAAGGCTTTCGGCGCGGAGCTGGCCCATCAGCAGCGCGGTGCCGGACAGTTTGACCTCGGCTTTCGGCGCGCTCGCGACGATCGCACGGTCGCGGTCGCGCACGATGATGTCGCGGATGCGCACGGCGATTCCAATCCGGCCGGCGCGCTCGATCTGGGTGCCGCCGACCTCGACCGTGTTGCCGTGGCCGATATTGTCCTCGATCGCGGTCGCGAGCCATGGCGTCGCCATATCGAGATTGATCGGGCCTGCCCCCAGCCGCCACCACAGCGCGCCGAAGCAGCTCATGAAGATCGCCGCCAGCACGCCCAGCACCAGGGCGATGCGCTTGACCCAGCGCCCGCCATGAGTCGATCGCCGCCTGGGGCCGAAGAAGTCACCGATCCGGTGCAGGCCGGAATCTGAGCGCGACAACAGCCGCCGCGCGCGATGGCCGGCAGCCTCGTCATGCTCCTCCCAGCCGACCTCGTCGCCCCAGCCGCAATACTGGGCGTCGGCACGCGGATTCGGGCTGTGACCTTGGAGCGATCCTTGGGAGCTCGATCCTTGGGACGACGTATTCTTTGCCATTGCCTCTCGGTGCAGGCGCTGAGGTTGATCGCCGCCCAAGGCACGCCCATCGATCTGTATCGAGCGCTCCTGTGCCGGCATCGCTGCCAATCCTCGCTTAATACTGTTAGTCGCCCTCAGCCCCAAGTGAACATTTGAGCGAACATTTGAGCGAACATTCGAGCAAACTTTCAAAGCAGGTTAGGCGAGCGGGCGGATGACGCGTCGAAATCCTTGTGACCATACTCCCGCGCCATCACACTTGCCCGACAGTCGGCACAAATCCGATCGCCGGCGACAAGCGCCGCACTGATACAATGGTTGAGCCCCGGAAAGCGACGAAAGGAAGGCGTATGTCCAAGAAAACGCGCAAGAAATCCTCCAAGACCACAGCCAAATCGTCTCCGACCAAATCGTCTCGGGCCACGGCGGTCCGCAGTAAGGCCGTCGCATCGGTCAAGCCGCCCGCGGCAAAGGCTCGCAAGGCGGTCGCAAAGAAATCCAGCAAGGCGGCCAAAGCCGCATCCACCAAACCGTCCCACAAGGCCGCATCGAAATCGTTAAAATCCGCTGCATCGGCTGCGACCAAATCGACCACCCTGCTCGAGGGTGCCAAGGCGCCTGACTTCCGCCTGCCCCGCGACGGAGGAAGTGAGGTCTCACTCACCGACTTCGCCGGCAAGAAGCTGGTGCTGTTCTTCTACCCGCGCGCGGACACGCCGGGCTGCACCAAGGAGGCGATCGATTTCACCCGGCTGAAGGATGCGTTTGCCGAGAGCGGCACCGAGATCCTCGGCGTTTCTGGCGACACCGTGAAGGCGCAGGAATCATTCAGGAACAAGCATCAGCTCGCCATTCCCCTGGGCTCGGATGACCAGCACGAGATGCTGGAGGCCTATGGGGCCTGGGGCGAGAAATCCATGTATGGCAGGACTTTCCTTGGGATTCTTCGCACCACGGTTCTGGTCGACGCCAATGGCCGGATCGCCAGGATCTGGCGCAATGTCCGGGTCGACGGCCATGCCGACGAGGTCCTGGCCGCCGCCCAATCGCTCTGATCCACCGGGCCCCGTTTCCGGAAAATTAACCATGACCGGCTCAAATCGCTCCCGAACTGAGGCCGTACGGAACTTGATCCGACCGGCGCGGGAGTGCCGATGTCCTATCGTTCCGGTCACCATTTCGACCATCACCAGCAGCACCATCATCCACGAGAGCACGGGCGGACGTCCCCTCGCCGCCCTGCGGCCCATGCCGCGGCGTCGGCAGCCGCGCAGCCTGCGAACGACTACACCCTTGTATCTGCACGGGCATGATTTGTGCGATGGAAGCGATTTAGCGTCTTGGCCGGTGGCCACCGGCCAAGACGCGTGGCGAAGTCGCCCGTTACCCCTCCGGCCACAACCGTGGATGAGCTTTG
>NZ_JBVAPG010000140.1:0-21055 GCF_055413685.1 Bradyrhizobium sp. LeoA1Lang
GAAGGGCGAAAATCAGTTGCCAAGGGTCATTGCCGGCGTCAAATTTACCGACGGCGTCGCAGAATCGACGACGCCAGCTAACCGCGCCGCCTGATCAGCCCCATCACCCAATTTCGGCCATAGCTCGCTGGCACGGCGTCCGTTGTTCATGACGAAATCTCCGAGTTCGCGTGGCGCGGCCCCCGCGGACGAGGACGGCCCGGCCTGCGATGGCCCGGCCTGCAGCCCGGGATCGAGCTCCTGCCAAACTGGGTCCTTATCGAAATCGGGGGCTTCCGCCAGCGACTGAGCAAGCGGCTTCTGCGAGATGGGTCGCTGAGGGCCTTCCAGGGCGAAGGATGATGGCCCGGCTTGCGACGGCCCGGCTTGCAGGCCGGATTCGAGCTCCTGCCAAATCAGATCCTGATCGAAATATGCGGCTTTCGCCAGCGGTTCAGCAATCGCCTGCTGCGAGCTGGGCTGCTGAAAGCTTTCGCCAGTGGCCGGTAATGGCTCAGGGGAAACCGCGGCCGGCGTATGCAGATCATCCTGCCAATTCAAATGTGACGAATAGGGATGCCCGGCCTCCAAATATGGCGAATAGGCTTCGCCCTGCGGCACTGGCGACCGAGTAACGTATGGCGGAGCACTATCTTGCAATTCGCTCAGCTGGTGCTCAAAGCCCGTTAGATCGGCGGGCGGGGGTGGTAAGTCAGGCGGGGGTCCGTGTTCAGTGGGTCGATTGAGTTGAAATCCATCCTGTTCCTCCTTTGAAACATGGAGCGGCCCCGAGCCCTTGTTCGACAAAGGCCACTTGCATCGCGGCCTACGGAGAACTGTTTAGAAGACTCGCGTTGAGCCGCAGCCTGCGAGCTACCGGCAACAATGACGCCAACCCGGTTTCAGGTCATTGCGAGCATCGGGTGCCTCGACGTGCATGTCCAATACGGTGGATGGACGGCATCGCCGTCCAGACATCCGCGCTCTCATGCTAGGAGGGTGAGCTTTCGAGAAGCTGACGAGCGTCAGAAGGATTCACAATGAGCCAATGCAGACGGGCATTGACTTTCGCCAAAAGCCGCCGCGCATTCTCCATTTCATCTCTGGCCTGGCGCAGGCTCGCGCACCATGCTGTCCTGATGCGGCGCGTCGGAAGAATAGGGGGCTTCCGGTCGTCCATCGCGAATGACCATGGTCGAGGAGCCACGAAATAACTTCAGAATCGATTCCCGCGGCTGCTTATCGGCGGCGTGTGGCCGCGCCTGCGCCTCCGCCACAAGGCCACTCAGCGTTTGGTCCACGAGCGCAATAAAGCGTGGTGGACCAGAAACCAGGACGATGCCATTTCCTGGTGCCGCTCGTACAGCATAGCGCTCGTCGGAGATGTTGAGTGTATCGAGCGCCGCTTTGAATGCGTCGAAGCTGATCGGCTTCAACACAAGCAGACGACTTTGCGCCTCGCTTGCAGCAGATACGTAAAGCACGAGCCCATCATAGTACCATTGAAGATTGTAGAGGTTCGTCAAACGATCGAGGAACTCTCGCGCTGGCAGATCCGGCATTCGCCCGCGGATCCGGCCCTTCACCTCGGCGCTGACGTTGACTCTGATATTTAGGTTGTTACCGAATTCCTGCAGTGCGGCAGAGAGCTCCTGATCCAGAACCGTATAGTTATAAGGTGTCGATGGGAGCGAGAGGGAAGCATCGAACGCCGGAAGTATTCCGCTGGAAACGAAAGCTCCGACACAAAGAGCTCTCTTTAAAATGTCCAGCATCGTGGTTCGCACAAGCATTCCCTAGTTCCTTCGACCTCAGAACAAGAGCTGAGATTCGGCCAATTTGGAAACAAACGTGATCTTTAGATGACGCAAACCTTGGCGTGTTCGTCGGCTTGTCGTCAGTTCGCCCTTCTAGGGTATTGACCCGTTAGGTGGCAACACGCCTAGTCTCAACACCGCCGCTTGGTGATGGTGGTGCGCGCAGCAGCTGGATGATGTCAGCCGATGGAGCGTGCGCGAGACGGGTGGAAGTGCTTCGGTCAAAGCCGTTCATAAATGCGTATGCGTCAATAAGACTTCGCTCAAACTGGAAGCCGAACGTGATCTTTAAATGGCCTTATGGCTCGCGTGTTCGTCAGCTTGCGGTCAGCTCGCCTCTTTACGGTGCTGACTCATCAATTCTTAACAACGGCGTGCCTCATCGGCGCCAAACCAATGACACCTTCGATCATGCTAGCCGCTACGCCGATCTCCCTGAACCCTGCCGAAGGCCTCTCCGGGCTCTGCCAGCCGGCAGCAATCGGCGCGCAGAGCCAGTTTCAGCAGGCTCTAATGCACGTCGCTTCGACGTCAGGCGCTGTCTCCTCGGTCACAGATAAGGCAGCGTCCGTTCCTGCGATGTCGGAGGTTCAGCGTGCAACAGTGCAGGCGAGTCCGCCTGGCGAGCGCGTGCTCCAGGCGCTCTCTTCGATGTACCGGAGCAGTCCCGTTCCTTCTGCAGCGAGCGGCGGCGTGGCCGCCATTTCGAAGGTCGTGCAACCTGGGCCGGCCGCTCAGCCGCTTTCGCCGCCGCAGCCCGTGGGGGCGAGCCCTGCGGGCAAACCGGAAGGGGTGCTCGACTTTGACGCGATGGTTGCGAGTCTGCGAGACGTTTACAAAGGTGTCGTCGAGGTTTCGCTCGTCTCCAAGAGTACCAGTGCCGTCAGCTCATCTATGAACAAATTGCTATCGGCGGGCTGAGTTCGTTGATGACTGGTTCCATCTGCGGACAAGGCGGCCATGTCTGCCCATTCGCTCAATGGTTGCGTGCTTTTACCGTGCTGCCGCTCCTGCTCCTTCTGCTCGGCTGTAAGGCTGAGCTCTACACCAAAGTGCAGGAGCGTGAGGCCAATGAGATGCTTGCGCTCCTGCTAAGTAAGGGAGTCGATGCAGTCCGTGTCACTGCCAAGGACGGGACCAGCACGATCCAGGTCGAGGAGAAGCAGCTAGCGTTTTCGATCGAGCTGCTAAATTTAGAAGGGCTGCCGCGCCAGCCTTTCAAGAACCTCGGCGAGGTGTTCAAAGGATCGGGCCTGGTTGCCTCGCCGACCGAGGAGCGCGCTCGCTTCGTTTACGCCCTGAGCGAAGAATTGTCGCGCACGATCAGCGATATCGACGGCGTCATATCCGCGCGTGTCCACGTTGTTTTGCCGAAAAATGATCTGTTGCGCCAGGACACGATGCCGTCCTCAGCGTCGGTGTTCATTCGACATAACTCCAATGCAAAGCTCTCGGCTCTGCTGCCGCAGATCAAGATGCTGGTCGCCAACAGTATCGAGGGCCTATCCTATGACAAGGTGGCGGTGGTCTTTGTGCCGGTTGAACGGGCTCCGCTTGAACAGCCGTCGCCCTTGCCAGCTGCTTCCGCTCAGTCGAGCAAATCCATTTCAGCCCCGCTACTTGCGGCCGGTGTCGGGGTGGCCGGCGCTGCGCTCGGCCTTCTCTGCTACATATTCCTTGGTTCTCGTATGCGTCAGGGTGCCCAGCCAGCGCGCGCGCTAGCCAGACTGGGCACCCCTTCGAGCACGCCGGCTATCCAAGCTCCCGGTAAAAAGATCGCCTCCGACAGGGCATAGGGGTGTGCAAATGCCTATACCGCTGCGATCCGCCGAATCTCATACTTGGTCCGAATCGTCCTGTGAAGGACTGCGCGAGCTCGCTGCCTCGACCCATCTGAGCCAATTTGCTGCCCGTCTTGACGCGCGGCTGTCGGCTTCGACTTTGCTCCGGCTACAGAAGAGCGCGAGGCTGCAGGTAAGACTGGCCGAAATGCTGCTTGGTAATGGAATGGACGCGAGCAGCAGCAACTGGGGAAGAGATCTTCTGCTCGGCCATGATCCGAATAGGGCTGCTTTGCTTGCCGGCAGTATCTGGCATGCTCGCTCGCTCCTAAAGCTCGTCTCAAAGCAGGATCTCGCAATTCTGCTTGGACGTATCGGGGCAGAAGCGCACGCTTTCGGTATCCGGCACTTGGCCAGCGCGGTCGCAACCACCGCTACTGCTGATCCGGAACAACTTTCGCAACAGATTGAACACGATGGCCATGCCTGCCTAGGTGCTTGGCTCGACGAAGCCTCTTCGCTTGACCGCACGCGCATTTTGCTACGCTCGCCCATAGGCACTGCTGCCGAGAATCCAGCGGCCGAACACCGCAATGCCGCGGGCCCGTTGCTTTCCTTGGTGATAACCCATTTGTCGAGGGAGACGCCACGGCATGACGGCTGATGACCCAGCGCTGCCGGTGGCCCCCCAGATACGTCCGCTCGGGCCATTTATACGGGCTGCCGAGCTCGGGATCTGGTGCGATGCCGTCGAAGCGCGCGCGGCCGCCGAGCGGCATCTTCAACGCGTTCGCGGCTGGGGACGGACAGCTTATCAGCGGGAACGGGCGCGCGGCCGAGCGGATGGCTTCAAGAGCGGCGCCGAAGAAATGTCTCGGCTGATCGCGCAGGCTGCTTCCACGCTTGCGCAGCGAAAAGCTATTCTGGAGCAGGAATTGCCCCAGCTTGTCATGGAGATCGTAAGCGATCTGCTGGGCGCGTTTGATCCAGGCGAGATGTTGGTGAGGACCGTTCGTCATGCGATCGAGCAAAAATATGGTAGCACGGAAGTGTGCCTTCATGTCTCTCCTTTGAAAGCTGATGCGCTGGCGCGCGAGTTCGCTGCCTGGGATGGACAGGAGGGCCGGCCGAAAGTGCGGATTGACCCGGATCCGGCTCTAACGACGGACCAGTGCGTGTTGTGGAGCGAATTTGGCAATGTCGATCTTGGACTTGCTGCGCAGCTCCGGGCTCTGCGCCTTGGTTTGGGTTTGCCTTCAAAGGAAGACGAGCCATGACAACATCGGCGACCGATGCGGTCGCAGAGAGGAATCTGCACGCCGCGCTATCGTCTTTGAAATCTACAGCAAAGCAGATCGACACGCGTGCTGTACGAGGGCGGATCACACGGGCGGTCGGCACCTTGCTTCATGCCGTCTTGCCAGAGGCGCGCATAGGGGAGCTTTGCCTGTTGCGGGATCCCCGCACCGGGTGGTCGCTCGAGGCCGAGGTGATCGGCCTATTGCAAGATGGGGTATTGCTCACTCCTATCGGTGACATGGCGGGCTTATCCAGCCGAGCAGAAGTGGTCCCGACCGGGCGAATGCATGAAGTTCCGGTCGGCCCCGACTTACTTGGCCGGGTGATCGACAGCTTCGGCCGTCCGATCGACGGAAAGGGTCCAATCAAGGCCGCTCAAACTCGTCCGCTGCGCGGTAAGGCTCCAAACCCAATGACAAGGCGCGCTATCGAGCGGCCATTCCCACTCGGCGTCCGTGTCTTGGATGGGCTTCTGACATGTGGCGAGGGGCAGCGGATCGGCATCTACGGAGACCCAGGGTGCGGTAAGTCGACGCTTCTGTCGCAGATTGTAAAAGGCGCGGCTGCCGATGCCACCGTAGTCGCGTTGATCGGCGAGCGCGGTCGTGAAGTGCGCGAATTCATCGAGCAGCACCTCGGTGAGGCGGCGCTTCGCCGCACCGTCGTTGTGGTTGAGACCTCCGACCGCTCGGCAATGGAACGAGCGCAATGCGCTCACATGGCGACAGCACTCGCCGAATATTTTCGTGATGAAGGACTTCGTGTCGTCCTGATGATGGATTCATTGACGCGCTTTAGCCGCGCCATGCGCGAAATCGGCCTTGCGGCAGGAGAGCCGCCGACGCGGCGCGGCTTTCCGCCGTCGGTTTTTGCGATGCTTCCTGGCCTCTTAGAGCGTGCCGGCATGGGCGAGCGCGGCTCAATCACGGCCTTCTATACCGTGCTTGTCGAAGGCGACGGCTCGGGTGATCCAATCGCCGAAGAGTCGCGAGGCATTCTTGATGGCCACGTTGTTCTCTCACGCGTTTTGGCAGCGCGCGAGCATTTTCCCGCCATTGACGTGTTGTCGAGCCGCAGCCGCGTGATGAATGCAGTCGTCTCTGTGTCGCATCGCAAGGCAGCTTCCTTCTTCCGTGATCTGCTCTCGCGCTACGCCGAGGCCGAGTTCTTGGTGAAGGTTGGCGAATATAAGCAAGGCAGTGATCCTCTGACAGATCGGGCAATTAATTCGATCGAGGAGTTGCGGAAATTTCTGCGTCAGAGCGGAGACGAGGCATCAAGCTTTGAGGAGACGTTCACATGGATGTCACGTCTGACCGCGTGAATCGTGTCTATGCCTCGAAATTGCGGCTCGTGAAGGATATGAGACAGCGGAGCGCCCTTCGTGAGGTGTCCAACATGGAAGCCAAGCTTCGCACCGCCCTCCAAGCGGTGGAACAAGCTGTCCAGGATCTGACGACGGCCGAGAAAAACCGAGCGGCGCTCGAAGGAGAGCTTTACCGAGAGCTGGCATCGTTTGATTCGCTGTCTGTCGAGGAGCTCGATCGTCGCTGTCACATCGTCACTGAACGGCTCAAAGCTGAGGTCGCACGAGCACGCGGAAGGCTTGAGGAAGTGCGCGACGCTCAAGAGCAGGCCAAGACGTCGGTCCTCGACGCACGGACCATTTTGACCAAGTGCTCGGCGGCGAGTTACAAATGGCAGCAAATTGAGGGCGACGTTCAGCGCGCGAGTGATTCCCATTCGGAAGCGGAAGCCGAGATAGAGGCCGACGACGAGGTCTTGCTTCGGTATCGCAGTAGTACGCGTACCCACACGGCTAGCGACTGAATCTGATGGCTTCTTCTCTTATGCTAGCGAAAGCGCCTCGTCTTGTAGACGGGCCTGCGAGCATGGCTCCGGGCGACGAATCGGAGTTTGAACCGGGGCTAGCCCTGTCGCATGCCGTCGTCTCCTGGCTCAACGAGATCGCCGCTTCCCGCAAGCCTCTGCAAACCCGTCTCGGCGATAAGTCGCTATCGGTGCAGATGGCACGGCTTGTCTGGGACGCCGAGCCGTGTGCCGTATCGATGCTCAACTGCTCTTGGGTTCTCGGACATGAAACGATCATCTTATCGTTGCCCCGTCCGCTCATAGAGGGGCTGATCGCGACAGTGCAGAGCGAGCTTGGCCTACCTTCGGAGCCAACTCGTTCGCTCCTCGTCGAACTTGCACTCGATCCGTTGCTCGATCAGCTAGAGAGTCTGACACAACAAAGCTTGCGGCTGATCTGCGTGAGCGAAGCAACGGCTCAGGGTCCTTATCTGGAGCTCGAAATCACCTACGGCCCATTCAAAGGCAAAGCGCGCCTGTTCCTGTTCTCACCTCTCGATGGTTCAGTTCCAGCCGCGTTTCGCGCGTTAGGCGGACTGCTCAGTCAGCTGCCGCGAGAGGCACGCCAGCTTCCTCCAGAATTGCCTGTCATCGTTAAGGGAGAGATCGGCTCGCTCCGTGCTACGGTCGCGCTGCTAGGCAAAGCAAATGCAGGAGACGCTCTATTGCCGGACGTATTACCCTTCGCCCGTGGCCAAGCCATCCTCAAGGCGGGAACCTTATGGGCCCCGGCACATATTGCAGACGATCGCTTGATCGCGCGAGGGGCATTCCGCCTCCAACCATATCCCCTTGAGTGTACACATATGATGACCAAATCCGAAAAGAGCCGCCCACCCTCTGAAAACGATCTCGACAACATCGAGATCACGCTGGTTTTCGAATGCGGCCGGTGGACTGTCGCACTCGGGGCCTTGAGAAATATCAGCGAAGGACATGTGTTCGAACTTGGCCGGCCGTTCGACGGACCGGTCGATATCCTTGCCAACGGCCACCGCATCGGCCGCGGCGACATCGTACGCATCGGCGAGGAGCTCGGCATCCGGCTGCGCGGCAAGTTGGCGGTCAATGACTGACATTCAACCGGGAATTCTTGGACTCCTTGCGCTCACAGCTGGCCTTGGCCTGCTCGCGTTCGTTGTCGTAACAAGCACAGCGTTTATAAAGGTATCCGTCGTGCTCTTCCTCGTTCGCAACGCGCTCGGGACTCAATCTATCCCACCGAACCTCGTTCTATATGGCGCGGCACTGATCCTGACGGTTTTCATTGGCGCGCCGGTGATTGAACAGACCTATAATCGCATTTCTGCGCCACAACTCCGCTACCAAACGGTCGATGATTGGGTGAGCGCCGCAAAGGAGGGGCAGGAGCCGCTGCGCGATTATCTCAAGAAGTTCACCGCTGACGAGCAGCGCCGGTTCTTCCTGGCTTCAACCGAACAGGTCTGGCCCGAGGACATGCGCGGCAACGTGAGCGCCGATGATTTGGTCATTCTGGTGCCATCTTTTCTAATTTCAGAACTCAAGCGTGGCTTCGAAATTGGTTTTCTTCTCTATCTGCCCTTTATCACCATAGATCTGATCGTGACGACCATCTTGATGGCCATGGGTATGTCGATGGTTTCGCCGACGGTGATATCCGTGCCTTTCAAGCTGTTTCTATTCGTCTCAATCGACGGCTGGTCACGGCTCATGCACGGGCTGGTGCTCAGTTACACAACACCGGGAGGCTGAACATGGATGAGGCGAGCATTCTCACTCATATGAGCCGTTCACTTGTGCTCTTCATGATCTGGGTTCTACCACCGCTCATCGCTGCGGTCGTTGTCGGCCTGGTTGTCGGCATCATCCAAGCGGCAACGCAGCTTCAGGATCAAACCTTGCCACTGACTGTGAAGCTTCTTGTCGTTGTCGCGGTGATCGCGTTGTTCTCTCCGGTGCTCAGCGCCGCGTTGATCAAGGAAGCAGAGCAGGCATTTACCGACTTTCCCGCACTCACGGCAAGCATTAGCCGACGGTAGATGAACCTCCCTTCACCCGCCGAGACGCAAGCTCTGATCCAGGAGGCGATCGAGCTCGTCCTTGCAGGTGGCCTCGCAGCAGCCCGGGCCCTTGGCATTATGCTGGTCCTTCCTGTATTTACGCGGCCGCGCATTAGCGGGCTGGTCCGTGGCTGCGTGACCTTTGCGATGGGACTGCCATGCCTGTTGCAGATCAGGCACGGCTTGCAGTCGCTGGATCAGGGCTCCCGGCTGATCAGTGTCACGCTCCTCGGTTTGAAAGAGGTGTTCGTCGGCCTGCTCATCGGCCTTTTGCTCAGTATTCCGCTATGGAGCATCCAAGCAGTGGGTGAGCTCATCGACACCCAACGGGGAATTACGAACCCTGTTGCTTCTGATGATCCCGCGACGCGCGGCCAAGCTTCGGCGACAGCGGTGTTACTCGGTACCACCGCGATTGCGATTTTCGTTCTGGCCGGGGGATTGGAGAATGTGATTACGGGCCTTTATGGCAGTTATCTGATCTGGCCCGTATATCGGCTGATGCCTAGTTTGACCGCGCAAGGCGCGATGGAATGTCTGCGGCTTCTCGATCACATCATGCATACGACGCTACTGGTCTCTGGCCCGGTGTTGGCATTCCTGCTGCTGCTTGATGTATCGGTGATGATACTTGGGCGGTTTGCACCGCAAATCAAACTGAACGATGTCTCTCCCACCATGAAGAACCTGGCCTATGGGATCATCATGGTAAGTTACGCCACCTTCCTCGTCGAATATATGGGATCGGAGATCAGTCAGTCCAACACCGTGCTCAAGTTGTTCGAGAAGCTCCTGAAATGAGTGGCTCGAGCGAAGAGAAGAAGCTCCCTCCCACTCCCAAGAAGCTAAAAGATGCGCGCAAGAAAGGGCAGAGCCCGCGCAGCGCCGATTTGGTCAGCGCAGTCAGCGTTTGCGCCGGTTTCGGCTGCCTCTGGTTAAGAGCGGCCCCCATCGAGATCAAGTGGCATGAAACGATGCGGCTCATCGACAAACTGCAGGCTCAGCCGTTCACTAGCGCGGTCCAGCAGGCGCTGGGCGGCTTGATCGACCTATTTTTTTCGGCCGTTGCTCCATTCCTCGGGGCCGGTGTTGCCGCTGGTATTCTAGCGGGAGTCTTGGCCAATGGTGGATTAAACGTCTCTTTCGAGTCCTTAAAGCCGAAATTCGAGAAATTGGATCCCATCAAGGGGCTCAAGCGGATTGCGTCTAAGCGGTCGCTCATTGAACTCTCGAAGTCGCTTCTTAAGGTGGGCATTCTTGGCGCCAGCTTTCTGCTCACGGTTGTCGCTAGTTGGAAGGCGCTGGTGTACTTGCCGGTCTGCGGTATGGGGTGTCTCAGTTTCGTGTTCACTGAGATCAAATTGCTGACGGAAATTGCTGCTGGTGCTTTTCTGATCGGCGGATTGGCAGATCTCCTTATCCAGCGCTGGTTGTTCTTGCAGGACATGCGCATGACGGAGACCGAGGCCAAGCGCGAATCGAAGGAACAGCAGGGCAATCCGCAGGTCAAAGGCGAACACCGTCGCCTTCGTCAGGAGACAGCGAACGAGCCTCCACTTGGCGTCCATCGTGCCACATTGATACTGACAGGGCAGGCGATCTTGATTGGCCTCCGCTACGTTCGTAGCGAGACCGGCGTGCCGATCGTGGTTTGCCGTGGTGAGGGCGAACTTGCCTCACGATTGCTTGCCGAGGCGCAGTCGCTGCACCTCAGCATTGTCCAGGACCCGGCCCTGGCGCGTCAGCTCATCCGGAGTGCGAAGCTGGGCAACGCTGTTCCTTCGAAGTGCTTCGAAGGGGTTGCGAAAGCACTCTATTCCGCCGGGCTTGTCTAGATATCGCGTATGGCAGAAATCATTGCGCCATCCGACGTGCACTATCGAGGCGACTGTACATCCCTCGTCGCCGGTGACGCGGCTTCTGGCGACGCCCTGTTGCCAATTCCAGCTTCCATGTCGCTCTTGTTGCGCTGTCCCATGGACCCATATGTAGCAACAGGAACGGCGGCACGATCGCCTGTTGTTGCCATGACAGCTCTATTGTCCAGCAGGTCGCCCGGATCGTTGACCATGACTCCCAGATTGTTGCGGATTGAGCAGCCAAGGGTTTGGTCGAACGAATTGTCGTTGACTGAAGGAGCAATGATGGCAAGCGACGGACAGACGGGAGGACGTGCTTCATAGACAGTAGCCTGGATTCGCACCGCGAAGCCAAGAGGCCGGTCGAGGCGAGGGCCGAACAGGCGGATGTTGTAAGGGGCAAGGCCCATTGCGCGGGCCTCGCTGGCTACCTGCGCGGCGAGCCGGGGCGAGCCGATGATATCGAGATGGATCGCATCAAACCGACCGCGACTGTTGTTGGCAATGAACTCTCTCAGTCGATACCGCTCGAGCCCACGGAGGCTCTGCAGCACCAAGACGCTGTTCTGCTGCCGCACCATGGTTCCTTGTTCAGACGGAAAGGTGTTGATCGTAGCAGTGCTTGTGCAGCCGCCTAGGCTCGTCATCAGAACGAACAGATGCGGCAGGGCTCGTACAGTCATTTGACGATCCTCATTCGATAATAAAACCGGCGCCGCCTGTCGCGCCTGGTACACTGGTGCGCGGAGCGTCGCGGCCCCGCGGCGGACTTGCCAACGTGTTCGTTAAGATGCGCCCCATATCTGAGGGTGGTCCGATGCGATCGGTCGGGGCGCTCATCCGGTTCGCGTTGGATGCGGGCCGCACGATGTAAGGCGTGACAATAATAACGAGCTCCGTCTCCTGTTTTTGAAAGGACGAAGAGCGAAACAGCGCACCGAGAATGGGCACGTCGCCCAACCAGGGAAAAGTACTGATATCCGTGCTGAAGTTACGCCTGATTAGCCCGCCTATTGCAAAGCTTTGTCCGCTCCCAAGCTCGATAACGGTCTCCGCCCGTCTTGTAGAGAGGGCCGGCACGGCCATACCGTTCAATTTGACCTCACCTTCCTTCGAAATCTCGCTGACCTCAGGCTTCACGCGGACATTGATTTGATTGTTGTTAAGAACGGTCGGGACGAACTCGAGGCTCACTCCAAAATGACGAAATTGGATCGAAACCTGTCGGTTGTCCTGCATGACCGGAATTGGGAATTCGCCGCCGGCCAGGAAGCTCGCGGACTCACCGGACATTGCGGTGAGATTCGGTTCAGCGAGTACGGAAGCGAGGTGCTCGCTGGCTAGCGCGTCGAGAACAGCGCCGACGTTGATATTACCAGCGCTGAGGCCGATCCCTACCTTGCCGCCGCCGCCGCTCGCCGTGCCGGAAGCAGCACCTTTGCCGCTGCTAAAGCCGAAAACGAAAGTGCCATTCTGGCCCAAAGCGGAGAGGTTGATGCCGAGCTCCTTCATAGCGCTGCGCGAGACTTCCGCCACGCGCACGCTCAGATTGACCTGTAACGACCCGGCGACCTGAATCTTATTGACGACCAGCGCACCCGCACCGAGAAACTGCTCCGTAACCCTCACGGCAGTGGCGACGACATCGGCATTGGGAGCCATACCGCTAAGGATCGCGCCACGCGGGGTATAGCTGACTTGGATCGGATAGTCACCGACCTGGGCCTTGAGCATGGCACGCAGATCCTCGATCGGCTGTGTTACGACGACACGAAACTCGGCGAGAGCCTCCCCGTTGTCGTTCAAAGCGAACAGGCTGGTCCGTCCGGACTTCTTGCCAAAGACGAAGATGGTCGTGTTCGACGGCGCCTGATAATCCGCGATCGTCGGGTCGGCAACAAAGATGCTCGCGGCCGGCCCAGGCAGATGAATTGTCTTGCCGAGCGAGGAGGAAAGGTCCAGCGTTCCATTAATGCTGCTAGGAGCCGCATGCGGCGGCCCCTCTCTAGCATCCCGCGTCGTCTGAGCTGCGGCAGTTAGTGGTGATAGGAAAGCGACCGCGCACAGGAGGTGGGAAAGAGAAGGATAAACGACAGACCACAGGGCACTGGCGACGATCGAGCGTCGATCGCTGCCACCCTCATTATTAAGAGCGATCTTCAAGGGAGTCTTTGCTTTCAACTTCGATCGACTAGGCGGCCGATGCCACGCTATTCAATTCAAGGATATAACCGATGCCGCGTGCGGTCGTGATCCGTAGGGTCGCACCCGACTGACTCAAATGACGGCGTAAGCGATAGATCGCGACTTCAAGCGCATTGGTCGAGACCTCGTTGTCAAACGCATAGAGGCTATCCTCTAGCGACAGCCGCGGCACGGTACGGCCAGCGCGGCTGAGGAGATGCTCAAGAATGCACAATTCGCGGCGCGCAATCCTGAGCGGCCGACCACCAACTGAAGCTTGCCGGGCGATCGGATCGAACTTCAGATTGCCAAATGTGACCACGGGGGCTGTCATTTGCGTTGACCGCCTCAGAATGGCTCGCATCCGGGCGATGAGTTCATCAGTAGATACAGGCTTGGGTAGGAAATCGTCTGCACCACCATTGAAAATGGCGATCCGTCGACCGAGGTCATTGAGGCTGCTCATCACTATTGCAGGCATCAAATGTCCGTCGCGTCTCAACCGCTTCAGCCAGTCCAAGCCGTTTCCATCTGGTAGAGCCAACTCGAGCAGGAGAATGTCGTAGTTGGCGTAGCCCAGAGCGGTCGCCGCATCATCCAGAGTGGGTGCCAGATCAACGGCGAAACCGCAATCCGAGAGCGCGCTTTGGACAGCGCGCGCTAGGTCCTCATCATGATCAACCACTAGCGTTCGCATTTCATTGCCCCTTCTCAAGTCATGCCAAAATATCGAGCAGATCACCGTCGATGATGAAGCCGAGCGAGACTGAGTTGTCCCGAGTCAACGTAAACGTCCGGAGACGGGATCGATGAAGAAGAGCAATGTTGCCAACGGCCGGCCTCATCTGCGGATTAGAAATTTCGGCCCTCTGCTGTGGATCGCATGCGCGCTTGGCAACTCTTAGCGTGGTGTGGATGCCGGGAGGTTGGCTGGAATGAGTCAAAGCATCGAGGGCTGTGGCAGCACCCTGCCGCAACTGCGCGCCAATCGCGGCAATGCTTCCGGTCATTGGTCGGGCGATGGCCTCGCCAGCAGGCGCAGCTGAACGCAAAGCACCAGAGCGAATGGCTGGATTTGCATCCGAACTGATACGAGACATCAACATTTTGAGCTCCCGTGTTGGCCAGAGCCTGCGGTGAGGCTTGCTATGCCGTCGACCCTTCGAGGTCGCTTAGTCATGACAAAATGGAACTTCGAACGCGTGCAGGCGCCTCGCGTCCCGCAGTCGGCCGCTCTTTCAGAAGCCACTAACGCGGGACGAACTAACCAATGCGCCCCCGAGCTAGGAAAACACGCCTCGGTCGGGCGGTGGCGTATTTGGGGAGGGCCAGAATTCTCGACCTTCAGCCAGATCCGACGCGGCGCCCAGGCGGCAGCCGATCGGGCACACCAAATAGTGGCGAGTCCGTTCCCGTAGAGGCGTTGTCAGACATGTGGTCTGGGTGGTTCCGCCGCCTGCATTCCACCTCTGGCGATGAATGCCGGCGGATGTCGAGGTTGTACAGAGCTTCGTTGCCCGCCCGGCAACAGGGACGCGAAGACAGCGGGTCCTGCTCTCTAGCTCCTGCTGTTGTAGCCTCAACTGAGCCGGCGCTGGTGGCGTGTCAGGCGCATAGGCTACGTTGCCAACACGGGTGCGGGTGGACTGATCGAGGAGCGTGAGGGAGTCGAGCGGCGTGAACCTAGGGTTTGGAGACATTCGCAATTCTTGCTACCTGTCATAAAGTGTTGTCGCGACGCATTGTCGCGACTCGTGTCGGAAACCTTACAATCTGACGCTACGTGCGATTCAAGTCCCTTATCGAGTTCGTTGATGAATATCTTTAAAGCTCGCAGGCCGGCTGAGGCGGCCAGCACAGGAACTTGGAGAAAAGCAACGCGATGCCTCAGAACAGCAAGGCATTTTCGGGGAGCCAGAGGGCTCTCAACGGTGCCGAGAGTCGCCTTTAGTTGTCGTCTGGACGGAACCCCGACGCTGTCATGATGCGCGATAGCTTCAGTACGGCTCACTCCAGGGTCGCAATTGCGAGATGAATATGAATAACTTTTGCGATCATCATGTTGCGTCCTACGACCTCAGCAACAACATCGCGCGCGCCAATTCATTTCAATTCGCTCCAAACTTGGGCATAAGTCAAAAAGCAAGCTTCGGGCTGCATCAATTGCTGATGCTTAAAAGGCCGAGCCCATTTGTTCGACGTCTTTGCAGTCGCATACGCTGACCGCCATCGGCGCACCGACGCAATGAAGAACCCGTGCGCATCGCACTGATGCGCAGTGCGTTCGGCCAGCCTCTGCAGGATCTCCAATGCCCGACCGAGCCTCGCCGCTGGCAGGCTATCGGTCTGCTGGTGGAGGGCTGAGAATTCGAGCGGCTCGACGTTACAGGTCTGAGACATTTCGCAACCTATCTGTCAGGTAGTGTCGCGACCTGCGTCGGAATCCCTACAATTGGCTGCGTACATTCAAGTCCTTCCGGGCTCGTTGCGATCCTAAGGCTCGCAGGCCTCTTGATGAACCCGATGGTAGAAGACTTGGAGAGAAGGGACTACGAGGTCTCGAAGCAGCAAGTGTTGCGCGAGCCCAGAGGCATTCACTTCCGATCAGATTCACAGTTCATCCTCTGTTAGGACGACGGAGCCCCCGGTTGCTCAATCCGCGCTCGGGTGGGGAGGGCACGAGCTGGAAACCGACGCCATTGTCGATCGTAGCAAGCGCCCCGAGGCGGGCGACAGCCTTCGATAGATCCCCGCAATCTACTCACCCGTATCGGCGGGCAGTGCGCAACTCGCTCGCTGCTCTTGTCACCCCAACCCTCTCTTCCACACAAGCGGGAAACACGTGCGAGACTGGTCAATTTCATGTTCCGAAACTCCAATTTTCCTGGCGATTTCGATCGCATAAAATGTCAGTAATCATACTACGATCGATGCGGCGCTTTGTATGCTTTTGTTCGCAACGGTAATGAGGATCTCTCGCGAATGTGATCGCCCGCTACCCGAGATTCTAGCGATCGTCGGAAAGCTTCGACTGCAACCAATGGGCCGATTCAGGTATCGCCACATCAGTTTCGGTGACCCGGCCAGCGCCAAGCAAAATCGTCCTAAACCTCGATCGCCGATCAAATGCTACTTGGGATATCAGAACGAAACTGCGGCTTCTCGCTTACTCCTCTAGTAGCTCAAGATGACCGAGATTGTTTGGTCTGCAGCGAGTTCGGAATGGGCCTGTCACCCGCTCAGCAATACCAACGTAGTCATGTGAAGTTCTGTCGTTCCACCTAAAGACTCTTTTATCTCATTCCACGCCCGGCCGGATCAACCAGCGAGCCAAGCTTGTTATCTGCTGTCCAGTGGTATTGCCTCTGTTTCTTCAGTTTAGCGCGGCGACCCTTGCTGCGACTCCGGGAGGACTCTGCGCGGACTGAATGAAGATAGCTTTGCCCGCTCATTGGAAGTAGGTCGTCGTCGGTTACGAGAAAGAACTCTTCTCCACACTCGCCAAGAGCGACCAGAACCCGGTCGCAAACCTTGGCCTTTCTCGGTCAACACGTATGCGTTGTATGGGCTGCCATCGGAAGTGGGGACGACTTTAAAGACCCCGTATCGTACGAGGTCTCGGAGCCTCGCGGAGAGTATGTTCTTGGCCAATCCGAGGCTCTTCTGGAATTCGCCGAACCTGTTCAGTCCCTCGAATGCGTCGCGTACTATGAGGAGCGACCACCCATCACCGACCACATCTAGCATTCTCGCGACAGCGCAGCCGGCCTTTCTGTGGCTGGTTCGCCTTACCATCCGATCCGACCCTTGCTTGCGCCTCACCATGTGAGCTCACGGATAGCGGCGCGATTCATGATCGAGCAAATTCCAGTGCGACAGGCCGGAGGAAGACAGCGTCCGTTCGACCAAATCTTGTATCCGATTGTCCATGCCGACCCGACACGGCGGCAGATTGGCCAGTCGAGGCCTCCACTGGCCACGCGGCCACCTATTGCAGCAACACGATGACAACGCGCTGGTTCTGGTGGACGATGTAGGACAAGCTCTTGCCGATATCGATGCCGATTGCGGTGGGCGAAGCCTCGAGCTTCCGTGATATGGCGTGCTCCTTGTCTTCGGTGCCCCCTGCCAGGATTCGCTGCTGGCAGGGCGGGAGCACGGCCGGACCATTCCATTAGCGAGGCGTTCGCATGGACGTCCGCGTAGCGTCGGAATGACCAGGCGCTCTTTGATATCGCAGCCGGGATCGATCATTCTGTCAATGGTAAGGCCGTTAAGGACTACACCTGCAGAGCGAGCGGGCGCCCAACGTTCAGTGGCGATTCAGCACGGCACGCCAAGGTGCGCCGGAAGGCCTGACAGTTTGGATATTGGGTCACGGCCTTGCGATTGCGGACCCATCTGTCAGGCCAGCAGGCGGCATGCGCTCGAAGCCCGCCGAATGTGGGCGCTTTCGCAGTGAAATGCGCGCATTTTTTTAAGCGAGGCATTCATTTAGTTAACAATCGCTTTCGGAGTCAGGCATGTGCGTCAGATACTCGTAGATGGCACCCAGTTCGTCATCGTCCATCTTGCCGAACGTACGCCAATTCATCTTTTCGTCGAATTCGTGTCCGCTCGGGTCTTTGCCCGTGCGGAGAGTGGCGATGAACTCTTCCCGGCTCCAATCCGCGACCAGGCTCAATCCTGGCCCGACCGGCGCCCATTGATCTTGGACACCGCCGGTCAACTGCTGACCGTGGCATTCCCGGCAGTCATAATAGGACAGGATGTATTCGCCGTACTGGATGGTCGGTGCTTTGGGCGGCGCCGTGACGACGCCGATCTTGACTGGTTTGCCGGACGGAAACTGGCCGATTCCCACCATGACAAGGCCGAGAAGATTGAGCTCCTCGGCTGGCTGCGGCGTGGCCGCACCAGCCGCCGGGAGCCGGCGGATATAGGCGATTAGCGCGCGGATGTCCTCATCACTCAGATTGCCGGCATTGGTACGCGATGTCATGATCATGAGACGACGGCCTTCGGCGTCGATGCCATTGCGAATGGCCCGGAAAATCTGCCCATCCGACCACTTTTTCAAGGGCCCCGCCGGTGTGAGATTGGACGATATAAACGCGCCCAGAGATAGACCGGCAGATGCTTGCCGTATCTTTGCCTCCCGTGAAAGTCCCGGTCGGTGAATGACAGCCTCCGCAGAAACTGTCGGCAATGGCCCGGCCGCGCTGAATCTGTGCGTCGCTTCCCCCGACCCGCAGCTCCGGCACCGGCGCACGGCGCGAATAATACTGTTTGTAGTGTCCTACAGAGGTGGCGACGCAGGTCAGGAACAGGACGCCGGCGATGACCCCGGTCAACCCCGCCCCAAGCCATCGCGATATTTCCTTCACCTGCCGAAGGCGGAGGCTGAGGCAAGCGAAGAGGACACTGCCAGCGAGCAGCACCGCAAGCAAAACGAGATTATGCATGTCGTTTTTCGGGCCGTGATTTGCTCAGAGACGAACCTGTCCCGCGGACGAGGATTACTGAAGCGCTGCCGCCATTCTGAGCTGGGCGGCCTAAACAGGTTGTTGAACTCGGCTGCTCTGGTTCGTGGATGGAGGCGCTACTCGTTTTCGATTCCATAGTGACGACCGCTCATTTGAGCGCGCGAGGCGCTGCGATTGCGATCGTCGAAAGCTAGTGCGGCATGGGACCGTACGACAGAATGCATTCAGCCGAATATTGTGTCCGATTGTCCGTGCCGTAGAACGAACAGATGGACATTCTCGGCGACCTACTCGATCCCATCGCTCCGCAGCTGGATCAATCGCTTGGCCCTGCGAAAAAGTTGGGGGTAGATGTAAGGCCGGCTCAACAATCCTCAGGCGAACCAGGACCAACCGACGCAGTGACAGGCCGCCTCAGGGTCAAGACGCGACCTCGCGAGGAGGCCGCTTTTGGCGCGCAAAACGGACGCCTGAGCTGATGGCCAGGTCGGGCGAAAGGTCAAAAGTAGTCCCCCATGTCATCCTCAGAGGCTCCGTAGCGGGCCGATGGCGTGACGGTAATTAGCATCGAAAGCCACCTATGGGGTGGGAAATGCACCTGATTTCTTTGCCCATTTCAACAAGTCCTTGAAATCACAGCAGATGCGACCGCCCTCCGAGCGCACCAACGACATAAGTCATTAATGCGAAAAGCCATTCGCGAAGACTTATTCCCACGTTGTTACCCAAGGGCGAGTGCTATTGCTTGTCCGCACAAATTCCCCTGTTTGATCTCGCGCGTCCTGATCAAGGGTATTTTCTTGTGGTCGCACCACCGTTTGGACCAACGCCCCGCAAGAGAGAACCATTCATTGCTCACGAGAGGACAGTAGCGTAGCCCAGAGTGAAAATCGGCGGGTTTGCCCATTATGCGGTTCGCGAGCTCCATCAGAGGACTAGAAGAGTAGCGGTGCTGTCGGCACCTCGCCCGACCAAATGTTTGTTGGCCGGGTACTCAGATGTTAGCTGAGACGTGCGCTTCCGGATGAGATTTGCCGCCCCGCGGTTGGACGGAGCAGGCTGTAATCGCAAATTTCAAACGATGGAGGCGGTCCTTCGCGGCGTGTGACCGCTCAAAATGCGAGCTGACGGGCAGGGCAGTTCGTGGGCGCAAACCGGACATTCGGCCGAACCCGCACGTCGTAAAAGGGCCGACCCGATGGCGTCCGCTTCCCATCGGCAGGGACGGAAAGCGGACCCCGCTCTAGTTTCGCCTCTCGGGGAGCGAATGCTCGAGGAAGAAACGCAGCATTTCCCTCGTTGCATCCGGTCCGTCCGGATCGGTGTAGGAGCCGGCGGGGCTGCCTCCCGACCATGCGTGTCCGGCTCCGTGGATTTTCCAGTGCTCCAGGCGTCCGCCGGCATCGGTATGGACGGTGCGGGTGTAGTCATGTCCTCCCGGTACCCGTCCTCGATGCACCCTCTCTTTCGTGCTCGTGCCGCCGATGGACTGCCGGACGATTCGATCGCCATTGTTCGAACGCACCGTGGTGTCGCGATCGCCGTGGAAGACAATCGTCGGGATGGGCGGGCCGTCGCCCGGCATTGCCTCGGGCCCGCCGCCTTGCCGCACGGCGAGCAGCGCGGAGGGAAGGTCCGTGGCGGCCCAGCAGGCCAGTCCGGAATGTATGCCGATCGCCGCGTACAGATCGCCGTAGGTGGATCCCATAACGGCGGGCCGCGGCCCCGGCCGACAGTCCGCCGACGTAGACGCGCCGTGGATCGACCGCATGATCGCGCATGACCTGGCGAGTGATGCCAGCGATGAGCGAGCGTTCGCCTCCGCCCCGCTGCTGGTCGGCGGGACGAAACCAATTCCAGCATTTCGCCTGGTTCGCTTCGGCCCGCTGCGCAGGATATCCACCACAGCGATGACGCATATTCTTTGCGGAAGTTTCGCAACAGCAACTGCGCTAACCAATGAGCTTGTCGCCTTGGCAGATGAGAAGGGGGCTTCGTTCTGGAAGGCATATGGAATGATGCACCAAGGTTGCGTATTGGCCATGACCGGCAAAGCCCCGAAGGCGGACCAAATGTTTACTTCCGGGTTCAATGCGCTGCGGGCAACGGGAACTACACTGTATATGCCGTGGCACTTATCATTGTTGGCGGTGGCCTATGCCAAACTTGGACGAAGCAATGACGCTTGGCGCTGCCTTGGCGAAGCAACAACGACAATGGAAACAGGCGGAGAACGTTGGTTCGAAGCAGAAATCCACCGGACCGCTGGAGAAATCGAGCTGATGGAGCCGGAGCTGGACGCGGCGAAAGCAGAAGCGTATTTCGAGCGTGCGCGCGCGGTCGCCCGCAAGCAACGAGCAAAGTCCTGGGAACTGCGTGCGGCTATGAGCATGGCGCGGCTCAGGCGTGGTCAAGGGAAGCGGAACGAGGCCCGAGAACTCCTCGCTCCAATCTACGGTTGGTTCACCGAGGGCTTTGACACGTTGGACTTGAAGCAGGCCAAGGCCTTACTCTACGAGCTAGCATAAGACTTGTGGCGCAAGCGCCTCGGGCGCGCCGACAAGGTGATCGAATAACCCCCATTTGCTGCGGTGCATGAGTCCGGTATTGGCCCAGGCCGTGTGAAAATGGTGCAACTTGGAGCGCACTGGCGCATTTCGTGGCCGCCGAGCTTCTAATTCGGTGGAATCGACCTCCTGTCATCTCAGTGGCAGCCTGGAGCTTCAGGTAGGCGCT
>NZ_JBVAPG010000141.1:0-21041 GCF_055413685.1 Bradyrhizobium sp. LeoA1Lang
AAAAGATTTAACTAAAAATAAAAAGAGAGCACCACCCAGGGGGGGCCGGGCCGAGTATGACGTGCCCAACAAAAGGGTAGCACCCCCCCCCGCGGCGCCGCCGTCGCTCGCCAGCGCTGCGCTTGGGGCGAGCGAGCGACGGCGGCTCCGAGGGGATGGCTTGGCCGGACCCCATGACCGATTTTGCTGAACTTGACGCACAGAACTCCGGTCCGGCCGGCGACAGTGGGGGCGCGGATGCCGGCACCCACGTTGCGACGCCGGTAGTTAAGGTATCAATCCGGTCTCCGATACGGCTGCTCGAGTTGCCTCTACATGGACCGCGAAGGAACGAAGCCCGCGCGGGCTCTTGCCTCTCCAGCCTGAGCTGCCGTCAAAAGGTCGATTAGCCCCTCTGCCGCCGGCGCGGCCGAAGTGCGCGTCGTGACGGCGGCAGCGTACAGGGTCGCCAGAGCGCACCCTGGGGGTAACGAACCGGACAGGGCGACGCCGTTGGTCGCAATGATCTCGGTCGACTGTGTGCAACCGATCGGCCGCCGCGCGTCCGACTCGGCGAGATGACGCATGGCGGTTGCACCATTCGGAAAGATGCGCAAGCGTTTCTCCACCTCCCTGGCAATGCCGAGCTGCTCCAGGACTTTCGCGACGTGAATTCCCGCGGTCGATGCCTTGGTGTCCGGGACGAAGATTGCATCCGCTGCCCGCAGCGCCTCGCGCAGGCTTGCTGCATCCTTCGCGGCGACCAGCGGATCTCCTGCGCGGACCGCAAGCGCGGTCTCGACCAGGCCGATATCTCTGACGGAGGCCGATGAGACCAGCTTCTCCGCTGCAAGTGTTGCGACGAGTGCCGATGTGAGGATGATGACATCGGCAGCGGTGCCTTTGCGCAGCTTTTCCGCCATGGCCCCGACCGCGCCAAATTCGCCCTCGATCCGCAAGCCCGTAGCAGCCGTGAAAGCTGGCGCAAGGTTCTTGACGAGTCCCTGCGCCGCCCCGCCGCTCAAAACGCGCAACGTGTTCATGGTGTCAATTCCATCGCGGCGATCAACCGCTCGCGCGTGATGGGAAGATCGCGTATCCGCACGCCGAGGCAATCAAAAACTGCATTGGCTATCGCTGCGGTTACGGGACCGTGTGCAGCTTCGCCCGCACCAACGGGATCTAATTCCGGGCGCTGGATGAGTTCGACTTCGACCTCCGGCACCTCGCTGAAGCGCAGGATCGGGTAGTCCGACCATGTGGTGCTGGTGATGCGTTGCCGGTCGAAGCGGACGCGCTCCTTCAGCACCCAGCTGGTGGCCTGGATGGCGCCGCCCTCGATCTGGTTGATGACTCCATCAGGATTGATCGCCTCCCCGACATCGACTGCGAGAGTCAGCTTTCTGACGCGAATGTCCTTGTCGCCCTCTACTTCGGCCACGGCAGCGCAGTACGCACCCATATTCTTGTAGCGAGCAAAGCCGATGCCATGGCCGATGCCGGGTCGCTGCGCCGGCTTCCACTTCGCGCGTTCGGCAGCGGCGCGGATGACGTCTCTGGCGCGGTCGTCGCTCAGAAGGCGCAGCCGGAACGCGACCGGATCCTCGCGGCGCTCGGCCGCGATCTCGTCGAGAAAGGACTCGATGGCAAACACGTTGCCCTGGGCGTCCAGCGTGCGTAGCGCCGAGGTGCGCACCGGCATCGTCAGCAGACGATGACTCTCGACCTGCCATGACGGGAAATCATACAGCGGAACGGCATTGCGGTCGGCGCCACCACCATTGGCCTGTGGCGGATTGGTCGAAATCATCCGCGGGAACGGATTCGCCAGCTCGAACCCGGCAAGCAGCGCCGGTTGCGCCGCTCGCCCCGGTCGAGCAGCGTGGCCGTTGCTCCAGAGCTGATGATGCCAGTGGAGGATCTCACCCCCAGCGTCGAGATCGGCTGCAATCTCGATCGCCATGGCCGCACCGAACGGCGCCTGCGACATCTCGTCGGCGCGCGACCATTGCACCCGTACTGGCCGGCCACCGGCGACCTTCGCCAACAATACGGCATCGAGGGCGACGTCATCGGCTGCGTTGTGGCCATAGCAGCCGGCGCCTTCGAGATGCTCGACCGTGATGTTCTCGGCCGGTAGCTTGAGCAGCAGCGCGAGGTCCGTGCGCAGAAGATAGACCCCCTGGCTATGAGTCCAGACATGGACCTTGTCGCCACTCCGTTGCGCCATCGCGCAAGATGGCGCAATCGAAGCGTGGGCAATATAGGGACGGGTATATTGCCGCCGGATTGTGCGCTTGCCATCGCCTGGCGTTGAAGCCGCCCTCGTGCTGATCACAACCGATTCCAGCGGTTGGCTCTTCAGGAACGCGGCCAGGTCGTTCTCGTCAGGCAATATCTCGCCCTCAGACCATGTCGCGCTCTTGCGCAGCGCATTGAGCGCAGCCTCCGCGCCATTCTCCGTTTCGCTGACGACCCCAGCGAAACTGCCGTCGCGCACGATCGCAACCAGGCCAGCGACGGCGCGCGCCCCATCTTCATTCAGCTCAATCAGCCTTGCGCGCGAATTTTCCGGCCGCAGCACGCGGCCGTGCAGCGTGGCCGGCAGGCTCCAGTCCTGGATGAAGCGTGGCCGCGCAAAGACCTTGTCGGGAATATCGATCCTGTGGACGGAATCTCCCGCCAACCGGCGCTCGGTTGCCAGTTTCGGCGCGATCCCCGGTGTCGCGTCTCGCTCAAGCTCGACATCGTCGGCGAGTTCCCAATAGCTCGTCCTGACATTGCCGGGACCGGAGATGCTTCCGTCCTCAACCGAGAGGGAGGTCTTCTTGACACCGAGGCGATCGGCGGCAACCTCAAGAAAGATTTGTCGGACTTCTGCACAGACGTATCGCAGCGCGCGGCCCGATTGTTGGACCGAAAGACTGCCGGAGGTGACGCCTTCGTTCGGGCTTGCCGCGGTCGAAGCGCGGACCATCCGGATGCGCGCGATATCGATGTCAAGTTCATCGGCGGCGATTTGCGCGAGCGCGGTAACAATGCCCTGTCCGATTTCCACCTTCCCCGGCCAGACCGTCACGTGTCCTTCGGCTGAGAATTCCAGCCAAGATGACAATGTTGGGTTAGCCGCAAGGCTGACCGGCAGCGTTGCTGCAGACGGGGAGGGCGGAGGCCGGCTCATGGCGCCGCCATTTCCGCTGCTGCGCGCAGCACCGCCCGTACCATCCGGTTGTGCGACCCACAGCGGCAGAGGTTGCGGTCCAGCGCCTCCTTCACCTCGTCCCTGGAAGGTGCTGGATTCCGCTTTAACAACGCCGCGGCGCTCATGAGAATGCCCGAAACGCAGTAGCCGCATTGCAACGCCTGTTCCGCGATGAAAGCGCGCTGCAGCGGATGCGGTGCGTTGGCGCTCCCTAATCCCTCTGGCGTCGTGATGTCCTTATTTGCCACCGACCACAGCGGCATATCGCAGGAACTCATGGCGCGATCACCGACAATGACATTGCAGGCGCCGCACTCTCCGGCGCCGCAGCCGAAATGCGGCCCGATCATGCCGAGTTCGCCGCGCAGGATGTCCAGCAGCGAACGATCAGGATCGGTGGCTACATCCATTTCGACGCCATTGAGGCGAAACCGAACGTGCGGCATGTTGGATCGGCCCAGGTGAGCTATTGCGTCTTCTCGAACTTCTTGACCACGCCGGCCCATTTCACAATATCGCCGCGCAAAAATTTGTCGAATTCTTCCGGCGACATCGACATCGGCACTGCTCCCTGCGCTCCCCAGAGTTTTACGATATCTGGCCGCTTCACTGCCACGTTCACCGCGGCATTGATCTTGTCGATGACGGGCTTCGGCGTTCTCGCCGGCGCCATCAATCCGAGCCAAATCGTTGCCTCATAGCCGGAAATGCCGGCCTCGATCACGGTGGGTACGTCAGGCAAGACGGCTGAGCGCGCCTGACCAGTCGTCGCCAGCGCCCGCACCTGGTTTTCCCTGACATTGGGCGCCATCGCGGGCACGGCGTCGATCATCATCTGCACCTGGCCTCCGATCACACCGCTTCGCGCCTCGCCGCTATTGCGATAGGGCACATGCACGACGTCGATCCCGGCCATCGCTTTGAACAGTTCGCCCGCCATGTGGTACGGCGTGCCCTGGCCGGAGGAGGCGTAGTTCAATTTTCCCGGCTGGGCTTTAGCAAGCGCGATGAATTCCTGCAGCGTCTTCGCCGGTACGGAAGGGTGCACGACGATCACGAGGTCGGAGTAGTTGACCGGAGCGATCGAGACAAGATCGCGCATCAGCTCATATTTGCGCTGCGGCACCAGCGATTCGTTGGCGGTTTGCGTGTTCGACATCATCAACAGCGTGTAACCATCGGGCGACGCCATGGCGGCCTCCTGCGTGCCGATCACGCCCCCGGCGCCGGTGCGGTTCTCGACCACAAAAGGCTGGCCAAAATGTTCCTGCAGGATGTTGCCGATCTGACGGGCAGTGACATCGGCGGGCCCGCCGGCGCCGAACGGAACGATGATCCGGACCGGCCGGGAGGGATAGTCCTGCGCAACTGACGAGGAGCCCGCCAGCAGAAGGGCGGCCAGTGCCAGCACGAATCTCGGGCTCATCATTTCTCTCCCCAAAATATTGTTCTTTGCTGGGAAGTTTAGCTGCGGTGCGAAGTCGCTGTCGACGACAGACTCCGGATGGCTCGCAGGAATAAAACAGAGATCGCGGTGTAGCTTAGGATCGCCAATAAGCGGGCACGAAGCGTATCGGACGGGGTTTGGGACTCAATTAAGCGTAACGGATTTCCAGCGACGCAATAGGCGCCGATCTCCGGTTGCACGACTACCCCGCGCACTGGGCGCTCAGGTGGTCGGCTTTAGAAGCGGAAGCGGACCTTCTAGCCGCCTGCCAGCAATGTTCAAGAAGGGCCGGAAAGGCGACATCATCCGCGAATGACTTAAGCTCCGGACCTCCGCCCCCTTGGACTTTGAGCACACGCATCTTATCGCTTGCGCGCACTGACTGTGGCCTTCCGCGTGCGTCTCCAAGCCGCGCCATTGCTGCTGAAGCAGGAGCGCCAGAGGAGGCGCCATCTCGATCCTGGATCGGGAAGGTCGTCTTGGGCGGTTCGATCGTACGCCGGCGAATAAAGCAATCATGATACGAGCCGAGGGAATTGAAGGCATCGAACTGGGACGGCGGGCCCGCAAGGTCTCGAATGCGAAAGTTGCAAACTTCGTCCAACTGTCACAATAGACGTCTAAAGACGAAACCGTGCGTCTCGGCGGGCGGCGAAACGAGATCTGGTGCAGTTGCGCTAGCGCTTCGATCCGATGGCAAGGAGCGATCAATTCGGCCGTGTTATGCGGGTTTCGCGTGTTTCAGGTTCGCGATCTTGGACGCTGTTTGCTGTTTCGGTAGTTCTCGCATCTTGCATTTCTGCGCCCATTTCCAATCCTGGCGCAGCAAACACCGGCATTTCTGGAAAGAAGGCTGCGTCGGGCAGCCTGGCTTTCAATATTCCATCCCAGCCGCTCGGCACGGCGCTGGAAGTCTATGCTCGCATTTCCAGCCGTGAAGTCCTTTATGACGGAGCATTGTCCGAAGGACGTCGTTCCAGTCTCGTTGAGGGTATCTACACACCGGAAGTGGCGCTGCAGATATTGCTCGCTGGCACCGGCCTGTGGGCAGACTTTAAGGATACAGATTTTTTCGTGGTTGGTCCGGTGCCGGCCGATGCAACAGTGCGGGGCGGCGCAACACGCCAGCCATTGGACCACAGGCGTTACTACGGTCTGCTTCAGGCGGGTCTTAAGGCTGTGTTTTGCGGAACACCCGCTGTGCCTGATAGCAGCAGGATTGCGGCACGTTTGTGGATCGGTCAGGCAGGACAAGTGTTGCAGGTGAAGACGCTCGGCTCCACCGGCAGTGACCAGATGGATCGGAGTGTCGACGCTGCCCTGCGCCGGATAAGCTTAGGTGTTGCGCCGCCCGCCGGATTCGCGCAGCCGATTACCATCGTCGTCTTGCCGAACGATCCAGATATGCGGCAGGACTGCGGTCGCCGCGTTCCAAGCAGGACCGGCCATGACTGAAAGCGGTCTGCTTGTCCTGCGTCAGCTATTCCTTACGAGCTACCAGGAACTCAAGGTGAAGCTTACGCGGCGGCTTGGGTCAGCAGATCTTGCCGATGATGCTGTCCAGGACACGTGGCTGCGTCTGAACCGTGCTGAGCACGTCGGCCATGTCAGCAGTCCGGTCAACTATTTGTACCGGATTGCGCTAAATGTCGCGCGCGATCGCATCCTTTCGGAGCGACGCTATCTGGACTCTGCCGAAATCGAAAAGATGCTCGATCTTGCTGACGAGACGGCGGACCCGGCCTCTATTGTTGAGGCACGTTCCGAACTGCGGCTTGTCGAGACGTTCATTTCGGAATTGCCCTCCCGTCAACGTGACATTCTCGTCGCGGCGCGTCTTGATGGCTTGTCGCGTAGCGAGATCGCAAAACGCCTGGGTATTTCCTTGAGCCTGGTCGAGAAAGAGCTGAAATCGGCTCACGAGTACTGTCTTGCCCGTCGCAAGCAAACACGAAAATAAAATGTGGATCGGAGCTCGAAAAACCGTCTTAGCGTTAGACATCTCTCGTGTGGCTCAAGCCACAGGAGCATCTGGACGGATAGGTGTCGAGGGTCGGTGCGGTGGACGATAGAGCCGAACGCGAGCTAAGGGGTGAAGCGGTCGCCTGGGTCCAGCATTTGGACTCCGGTCGGGTGACCCCTGCTGATGTCAAAGCCTTGAAGCAGTGGCGTTCACGAAGCCCGGACCACGAAGCGGCCTTTGCCGATGCGCGCCGGATGTGGAAGGAATTCGCGCCCGCGGCGCGTAGCTTGCGCGAACGGGGGCAGTTGTCGCCTGCCTTGGCGGCACGGTCACTGTCCCATTCGACCCTCAGCCGCCGTGCCGCCATTGGCGGGGCGCTCGCCACTGTCTCGGCCGCGGCGGCCTATGCCATGGTTTCCCCGCCGCTCGATCTTTGGCCATCAATTGCGGAGTTGGCAGCGGACTATCGCACCGTGACAGGTGAACAGCGTCAACTGGAGCTTCCGAGCGACGTCTCCATGCACCTGAACTCGCAAACGAGCGTAGCCTTGCGGGGCAACGACGGCGCTCGCATTGAGCTGGTTTCTGGCGAAGCCTCGTTCGTGTCCAAGTCCCAGCAGGAACGCCCTCTCATCGTTCTCGCGGCGAATGGCGTCATGACGACCAGTCGGGCCCATTTCGATGTTCGTCGTGCCGGGCAATCCGTGTGCGTCACGTGCGTCGGCGGTAATGTAAACGTCACGCTGGAATCCCAAGCGACGACGCTCGGCTCGGGCCAACAGGTCCGGTATGATGATCGGGGGCTTGGGCCTGTTGCGAGCATCGATATCGAACTCGTCACCGCCTGGCAGCAGGGTGTGTTGATCTTTCGCTCGGCTCCACTGGCCGAGGTCGTCGAAGAAATCAACCGATATCGGTCGGGCAGAGTGATCCTGATGGACCGAGAACTCGCGCGAAAGCCCATTAGCGGCCGCTTCCGCATCGATCATATGGACGACATTCTGGTGCGCCTGAACCAAGCCTTCGGGATCACAAGCCGAACGCTGCCGGGCGGCATCGTTCTGCTGACCTGAAAACTGGCGATTGCGGAACAGGCGAACGAGAAAAAATTTACGGTTTTGGCTCCGCCGATCAGTCTAGGGGTGAGCGCTTGCGATCGCATGGGGCGCGACCGATGACAGGAGCCGTTCGATGTCGATGATCCAAACCGCGAAGAAGCTCTCCAAGGCGGATCTGAAAGCACAGCGGGTTCCGGGACCGACGACCGCCAACTATGTCTCGCCATTGTCCACGCGTCGTGGCCGCGATCGCTTTGCGTTCCTGGCCGGCGTCAGTGTGACGGCGCTGTTGATGACAACCCTGGACGCTTATGCGCGGCCTCTTGGCGGACAGGCGCCGACACCATCGGCGGCGGCGATTGCGCCAGCACAATCGGCTCAACAGGAGGCCGCCCGCGCGGCGAGCCAGTCCTCCGATGCGCTCAAGCGGGCGACGCTCGCTATCCAGGCGCAGCAAGCCAGCCAGCAGGCGGCTCGTGATGCCGCGCGCGCCGCAGCGAATGCGTCCTCAGTCCCGAATGGCTTGGGCGCCGGCGGACTTCAGCGGGCACTCGGTGCCGCGCCGGGAACCGATTTGTGGCGGGGCGCGAATCTGCCGACGCAGTTCACCGAGGGCGATCGCGTCAAGGTCAATATCGAACAGACCCAGGGGAAGGCCATTCTCACTTGGGATACCTTCAATGTGGGTGGCCGGACGGATCTCACCTTCAACCAGCGGGGCAATCGCGATTGGGTTGCGCTCAATCGCGTGCTCGGCACCGACGGCAGGCCGAGCCAGATCCTCGGCAGCATCAAGGCCGATGGTGCGGTCTATGTCATCAACCAGAACGGCATCATCTTCGGCGGCGGAAGCCAGATCAATGTCGGCACGCTGATCGCCTCGACCGCGAAGATCACCAACGAGCAATTCCTGAGCGGCATCTATTCGAGCGGAAGCGGAAGCAATTGGACGCCAAGCTTCACCGACGCGGCCGCGTTTCTCAACAACGGCAAGGGCGGCGGCGTTGTCAAGGTCGAAGCCGGCGCGCAAATCGAGACGCATGCCCCGGCATCAGTGACCTCCAGCGGCGGCTTCGTGCTGTTGATGGGCGGGCAGGTCGTCAACGCCGGCTCGATCACGACGCCGAATGGTCAGACCCAGCTCGCAGCCGGTGACGACTTCGTGCTGCGCCGTGGTTACGGCACGGACGCCAACCAGTTCTCGACCACGCGCGGCAACGAGATTGCCCCGCTGTTCGACGCGGGCACGCTCGCAGGGCTTGTTCGCAATGACGGCTCGATCTTCAGCCCGCAGGGCGATATCACGCTGGCGGGTCGGGCGATCGAGCAGAACGCCATTCTCGTCGCCTCCACCTCGGTCAATACGCGTGGCACGATCCATCTTCTGAACTCGGCGACCGACACGCGCGGCAGCATCAGGCTTGGCCCCGGTAGCGTCACCACAATCATTCCCGAACTCGAGAGCCGGGAGACGGCGCTGAATTCGCAGCGCGATGGCTTGATCGATGCGTCCGAAGCGGCGAATCTGCTGCGAGCCACGACGCCGCTCGGGATCTTCAACAATCTCTCGACTCTGGCCGACCGGCTCGATCAGTCGCGGATCGAGATCGTCACGGGCGGTCAAGTCATTTTCGAGGGCGGTACGACACCGGGAGCAGGCTCGCTTACGATCGCACAAGGCGGTCAGATTGCGGTATCGGCCGGGGGACGCATCTTCACCGAGACCGGTGCGACGATCGACGTCTCGGGTGTCCGCGACGTGTCCCTGGCAATGTCGTCGAACAACATCCTCGTCAATATCCAGGGCAATGAGCTGCGCGACAGTCCCGTCAACCGCGACAAGGACTACCTGAAGAACCAGGATGTCTGGGTTGATATTCGTGACCTGATTTTCGTGCCGGCCGGGACCGGGGGCTACGACACCGACCGCTATTATACGCCGGGCGGTCTGCTCGAAGTCGGCGGTCATCTCGCCAACACCGCTCACACGATCGGGGAGTGGGTCGCGCTCGGCGGCACCATCACGCTGTCGGCCCCTGAGGTGATCGCAAAGCAAGGCTCAGTGTTCAATATCTCCGGCGGCTCGATTCGCTACGAGGCCGGCTATATCCGCACCAGCAACTTTCTCGGACCGGACGGTCGGCTCTACAACATCAACGACGCCCGCGCCGACATGACCTTCTATGGTCTCGGCGAAGGCTTCGTTCGCGAGCATGAGCGCTGGAACGTCACCGAGGTCTGGACCAGCCCCTTCGGCAAGGGCCGCGAAAGCGTGCGCTGGGAGGAGGGCTACACGGTCGGGCGCGATGCGGGGCAGCTCATCCTCTCGACCCCGACGGCGATCTTCGAGGCCGACATCCTCGCCGATGTCGTCCAGGGTGAGCGGCAGTCCGATGCACGGCCGGAAGACGTCACCGACGGCTACAAGCTCAGCCAGACCCAGGTCGCGCAAGCGGGACAGCTTCTTGTCGGCAGCTATGGCGCGCTCGGGCGCATGGGCATTCACGACAGCGCGATCGTCATCGGAGGCGTCGAGGACATCACGCGAAGCCTCGACGTGTCCTCCGTCCTTCCCGCCAGCCGCAGCAACACGTTATGGTTTGATGCCTCCCGCCTCAACGACCAAAGGCTCGGCGGGCTCGACCTCGCCACGGGCGACTCCATCGCGATCGACAGCGGCCTGACGCTGGCCGATGGAGGCTCCCTCGACCTCACCGCACCTGTCATCGACATCAGAGCGGGCGTTACCGTTCGAGGCGGCAGTGTCACGGCAAGCAACCAGCTTGTGACGCGTGAAGCTCGGGGCGACTCCGTCGCCACACGGAACACCGATCTGTCCAAAGACGGCGGCTCGAGCGTGACGCTGCATTCGGGAATGACGATCGACACCCGCGGCATCTGGACGAACGCGCAGGTCGATCCGACCAATCTCTCCGGTCTCGCCTTCGTCGACGGCGGACGCGTCACGCTGCGCTCGACTGGCGACGTGACGCTGGAAGAGGGATCGCGGATCGACACCTCCTCCGGTGCTGCGATCCTCGCCAACGGCAAGACCAAAGCCGGCAAGGGCGGAGACCTGTCACTGCTCGCCGGCTACAACGGCGGCAGCGGCAACCTGACGCTGAGCGGGACGATCACCGGCTATGGCGTCGAAGGCGGCGGCGCGCTGTCGCTGTCCACCGCGGGCCTCGTCGTGATCGGCGATGCCAGCTACGAGATCGGCGAGACATTGCCCGCCGGCAGTGTGACGCCGGCGGACGTGACGTTGACGGAAGCCTTGTTCATTCCGGCGGGGGTGCCGCTTCCGGCCGCCTACAGCCAGACCTTCACCACGGTCGCGGCGGGCGCCACTCTGCCCACCGACGTGCCCTTCATCACGACCACAGTGGCGGCGGAGTGGGTGGTGCCTGCCGGCGCAATCAGCATCGCGTACGTAAGGCCCGGAACCTCGGCCGTGGTAGCGGCGCCGGCCGGCACCGTCATTCCTGCCGGCTCGACGGTGCGCGGATACAGCACGCAAACACCTATTCTGCCCGGGGGCTATGTGCTGCCCGCCAACGCCTTTCCCTCGGGCCTGAGGCTGACCGCGCCGCAGGTCGTGACCTACATGCCCGGGATGCCCGCGCCGGTGGACGTGACCATCGCGGCCGGCACGATCATCCGTGCGGGCACGCTTCTCCCGGTGGCTGCCCAGATCGAGCCGCCGGCGACGCTGCACATCGCCGACGATGTTCTGAGCCGCGGCTTCTCGAAATATTCGATCAACGGGCAGAGCGGCTTGCTGGTGGCGCCCGGCGCCAATGTGACGCCGGTGATGCCGGTCTATCAGTTCACCGCTGGCGCTTACGGCACACCGAACGGCAGCAACCCAGCGGACGTGTTGGCTCTCTGGCTGCCCGAGACCTACACGCCGGATCCCGTCAACGGGACGCTCACCCAGCGCGGCGGCGTCGATCTCGAATTGCTGTCGGGCCGCAGCGTGGACGGCGACACCAGCTGGCTCTCGGGCGGCGGTGTGACGATCGCCCAGGGCGCGTCGATCGCCGTCGATCCCGGCCGCAAGGTCAACATCGCCAGCGGCGGGCAGATCAATATCGACGGCACGATCACCGCCCATGGCGGCGAGATCACCGTCCTGAACGCCAACCGATTCAGCAATAAGGACGTCGGCGGGCTCTCGGTCTGGATCGGCGAGCATGCCCGGCTCGACGCCTCGGCGCGGGCGGTCACCGCGGTCGATGCCCGCGGGCGGGTCTATGGCGTGGTGCCGGACGGCGGCAAGGTCGTGCTCGGCAGCCTCGGCGGCGAGGACACGCTGTACGAGAACGCCTATCTGTCCGCCGACGCCTATGTCGTAGTGCGCGAAGGCGCGGTGATCGACGTCTCGGGCACCAGCGCCGAGCTCGACATCACAAACATAGGAGCGGCCGGACAGACGAGTTACGCGCGCCGCATTGTCGCCAGCAATGGCGGCAGCATCGTCCTGGATTCCTATCAGGGCATCTACAATGACGGCACGCTGCTCGCAGGTGCGGGCGGCGCGGGCGCCTCGGGCGGCATGCTGACGATCAATTTCGAAGCGCCGATCTACAGCTATGCCTCGGGCGACATCGTGCCTTCGCGCCTGCAGGCGGGTAGGGCGATACGGATCTCCCAGACAAGGCAGCGGAGTGCGTTGCCGGCCGATCTTCAGGTTGGTGCGGCCCATCAAGACCTCAGACCCGGCTACGCGAATCTCAGTGCCGAGCAGGTCGCGGAGGGCGGCTTCGGCACCCTGTCGCTGTTCGCGCGCACCGGAATCGTGTTCGAGGGCGACGTGAACCTTGCGGCAGGCCGCAGCATCGCGCTGCGCACGTCGGGCCTCTACAATTCCGTCAACGGCGCCCACGCGACGGTGTCCGCGCCTTACGTCAGTCTCGACGGACAGTTCATGCGAGAGGCCGGACTGTTCCAGGTGCTCCCCTCCATCCTGCCGGCCTATCCGGCGACGGGGACACTGACCGTCGATGGCGGGCTGATCGACGTCGCCAGCCGGATGAACGCCTATGCCGCGAAGCTGACGCTCGACAGCCGGAGCGACCTGCGGTTCATGACGGGGACGCTCGCCGTGACCGGCGATCTCGATCTGATCGCGCGGCGCATCTATCCGGTCACCGGCGCCAAGGCGGGCCTCTATGCCGGCACGGCGGTGGATATTAGCAGCCGGCCGACGATTCCCTTCGGCACTGAGAACACCAGCACGATCACGATCGGGCGGCACGATGATGCGCCGGTCGCCGCGCCCTATTCGGTGTTCGGCTCGCTCGGTCTGACGGCCGGGACGATCCGGCAGGGCGGCAATCTGCTCGCTCCGCTCGGCACGATCTCGCTCGCCGCGGCTGACCCGCAGATGGTGACGCGAGGCCTCGTCGAATTCCTGCCGGGCAGCCTGACCTCGGTCAGCGCCAGGGGGCTCGTCATCCCCTATGGCGGCACGGTGGACGGCGTCAGCTTCACCGTCGACGGCAGCGAGGTGCTCTCCTACGACCTGCTCACCGGAACGATCGTCAAGGATGCCGACGGCAATTACCTCAACAACAGCAGCAGCGGGCGCCTCGGCATCACCGCGACGGGTCACAACGTCGTCAGCCATCCGGGCTCTGTGCTCGACCTCTCCGGCGGCGGCACGCTGGCGGTCGCGGCCTTCGTCTCCGGCCGCGGCGGCTCGGTCGACGTGCTGGTCAACGCGCTCGCCGACGCCAATCCCGGCTATGGCTACAGCTCATCCGGGAACCCGGTCTTTGCCATCGTGCCGGGCGCCGACATCGCGCCGCCGGTGGGCGGCTACTCCACGGCCTGGACCGGCGCCGCGCCGGGCATCGGCGAGCAGATCACGATCCCGGCCGGCGTGCCGGGGCTGCCAGCCGGTACTTACACGCTGCTACCGGCGAACTATGCGCTGCTCCCCGGGGCCTACCGCGTCGAGCTCGGCGCGCGCGGAACGACAGGATTTGCGGCGGCCCAGTCGCTGCCGAACGGGTCCTACATCACGAGTACGACGCGCGGCGTGGCCAACACTGCGATCGGCGACTCATTGCTGACCCGCGCCATCGTCACGCCCGGCGCGACTCTGCGCACCTATTCACAATACAACGAGCAGGGCTACGAGGCCTTCCAGCTCGCGCAGGCGGCGACCTTCGGGACGGCCCGTCCGTTGATGGCGGCCGACGGCAAGTTCCTGACCCTCAATCTTTCGACATTGGCTACGGGCAGCGCGCCGCGCGTGGAATCGGCACTCATTTTCGACGGCTTCGCTGATTTCACGCCAGGCGAGGGCGGGTATGGCGGAACGTTGGCGGTTTCCGGCGGTGGCGGTGCCAACCGTTCGTACAACACCGATATGGTGATCACGGGAGGGGGCAGCACAACAATCCGCAGCAGCAGCGTCACGACCGTTGCCGCGTCCGAGATCGCCGACGTCGGAGCGCCTAACCTCTATGTCGGCTCCGCGCCCGGGGCCAGTTATACTGCTGGAAATCCGGTCTTCGAACTCACGACCAACGACGGCCTTGTCCGCTCGCTCATCTTGGAAAACGGGGTTGTGCTGACGGGTTCGCAGGTCATCCTTGCCGCAAACCAGGACATCACGGTGAAGTCCGGGGCGTCGGTCAATACGCTCGGCCACGGGCTGATGGCGCCGGACACGGTCGCCACCGGCTTGTTGTTCAGCGCGCCTGCGCTGCTGGCGGTCTCGAATGGCTCGATCTCCCTCGAACCGTGGCGGTTGAACACGACGTCGAGGATCACTCTCGAGGACGGCTCTTCGCTCTACAGCGGAGGCTCGATCGCCTTCACCGCCGGCCAGGGAGTTGTCATGCAGGACGGCGCCCGTTTCGGAACGCGCGATCTCGAACTGGCTCTGCCCTATATCAATATCGGCACCGCGGAGCAGCTTGCGGCCGCGGCGTCCGCCGGCATCCTGCCGAGCGGGCTGTCGCTCGATCAGGCGGTGCTCGATAGGCTGGTACAGGGCGATCCGGTCACCGGCGCGCCCGGAATGAAGAATCTTATTCTGGCGGCCGGAAACTCGGTCAACTTCTACGGCTCCGTGAATCTGTCCACGCTCGACGAGAACGGCGTGTCGGTCCTCGAAAGCTTCGTGCTGAGCACGCCCGCAATCTACGGCCATGGCGGTGCGAATGACAGCGTCACGCTGACCACCGATCGGCTGGTATGGTCGAGCCGTTCGCTGCGGACGGGTGCGACCGGTTCAGGCCAGCCGATCTATGGCCCTGCCGCGCCCGGCGCGATCATCGCAGACGGGCCGGGCACCGGCCACGGCATCTTCAATGTGGCGGCGCGCGAGATCGTCTTCGGCTATCTTGAGCAGTCGCGGCCGCTCAACACGGTCCAGTTCAACCGGCTGATGCTCGGCTTCGAGACGGTGAATCTCAACGCCTCCGAGCGCATCACCTCGAACAACCTCAATACGCTCGCCGTCTGGCAGACCGGGGGGAGCCCGACCTCGTCCTTCGATCCGGCCACCTATACCGGCGAGCAGGCAGCCTTGAACCTGGTCACGCCGCTGCTGACCGGCGACAGCGGCTCGGTGCTGTCGGTCTATTCCGGCGGCACATTGCGTGTCGTCGCCCCGCAAGGCGCGCCCGCCGGCGTCGCTTCGGCGGACTCGCTCGGCGCCACGATCAACCTCGCATCCGTCCAGGGGGCGGTCCAACTCGACACCACCGTCGCGCTGCCTTCCGGCAAGCTGACGGTGACGGCGGCCCAGACGCTTCAGATCGATGACGGCACACGCATCGACCTGGCGGGCCGCGCCATCCCCTTCAAGGACGTGACCAAATATTCCTGGGGCGGCGACCTCATTCTGGAGAGCGCGCATAGCAGCATCATCGTCCAGGGCGGCGCGACGTTCGACGTTTCCGCGGTGAACAACCATGCCGGTTCGGTCACGATGTCGGCGACCGACGGGGCCGGCGGCGGCGGCATCGTCTTCGTCAACTCGGACGGCACGCCGCTGCAGTCGATCGACGGCATGTTCAAGGGCTCGTCCACCGCAGGCTACGAGAGCGGCTCGTTCAAGCTCAGAGCGCACTTCATTGGCCCGACAGGCACCCAGAGCGAAAGCTTTGCACGCATCAACACCGCCCTGAATGCAGGAGGGTTCTTCGAGAGGCGCGAATTCGCGCTCAAGCAAGGCGATCTCGCCATCGGCAACGAGGTGAGGGCGCGCAATGTCGTCGTGTCGGTGGACAATGGCAGCCTGACCGTCAACGGCCGGATCGACGCCAGCGGCGCGGCTCCGGGCTCCATCCGGCTCTCGGCCAAGAACGATCTGACCATTGCATCCACTGCTGCGCTCGATGTGCATGGCACCGAACTGCAGACCGACAGCGACGGCGCCGTCATCGAGGCGAAGAACCGTGGCCGCATCGAGCTGACCGCGACGACCGGCTGGCTCCGGCTCAACCAGGGCGCCACGCTGGACCTGAGCTCGCCGGACGGTGCGAGGCGCGGCAAGGTGGTGCTCAATACCGGCCGCACGGGCGAGACGAGCGGCGACGCGCGGATCGATGCCGCGGGCCCGTTGACTATCCGTGGCGCGGCGGAGATCGCGCTGAACGCGTTCTGGACCTATTCGCCGACCGATGCCGACGGCAGCATCGTGCAGGACAATGGCGGTGCCGATCCGGTGGGGGCGGACGGCGTGCTCGGTCTTAACCAGATCGGTGCGCGCAATGTGCCCTTCATCGACGCGGCTTTGGCCAATGCCGGTCTCGCCGGCCGCACCGCCGGCCTGTCCGCTTATGGCGACGCCTATCATTTGCGGCCGGGCGTCGAGATTGGTGGCAATTCATCCTCGAACGGCAATCTCACGGTCAAGGGCAATCTTGATCTCGCGAGCCTGCGCACGTCGGACGAGACCTACAGTGCCACGGAATCCGGCTCGCTCGTCGTCCGCGCACCAGGCAACCTCACCGTGAACGGCAGCATCACGGACGGCTTCGGCAATCCTGTCGCGAATCCGAACGATGTGAGCAGCAGCACCGAGACGCTGACCAGCCCCCGGACGCTGACCGAGTCGATCACTGTCGCAGCAGCATCGAGCATTCCGCTCACAACGCTGAACTTCGACATCGTCCTTGCACAGGGCAATTCCGTTAAGCGCGGTGTCTCCATCCCGTTTGAGTTCACGGGTACGGGCAACATGGTCATTCGCGCCGCCGACACGCCCGGTGGCTGGACGTTGACGGGATCGATCAAGCTCGGCAACAACCTGTCGCTCGCAAATGTTGTAAACCGCAGCGTCGTGCTGCCGGACGGAACGACCTACAACTCGAGCCAGACCATACCGGTGGGCACCATCCTGCCGGTCGGGACCGTCATCAATGTCGGTGACGCCCCCCAAATGGTCATTCCGGGCAATTCGGTCTACGGGATAGGAACCAAGTTGCCGGGTTCGGGCGTAGCGACGCTTCCGGTTGGCACGGTCATTCCGAGGAATACAGACCTCGCCGCCGTCATCAATAACGCCAGGGTCGCACTGCAGGCCGGCCAGACGCTGCCCTCCGGCGCCGTCCTGCCGACGGGAACGACGATCGTCTCGTTGGCGCCTATCGCCAACCATGCGGGCGCGCCGATGCTGGCGCCCGGCAGCCAATCCTGGTCGATCCGCCTCGTCAGCGGCGCCGACGCCGCCAGCGCGGACACAAGTGCGGTGCAATCGCTCTCGGCGCTCGGGGCGGGCGGCAACATGCTGCTCTCCAACTCGCTCGTCAACGCGGCCGGCAAGGTCCTGCCGAGCGTGATCCGCACGGGCACGGGCGATCTCGATCTCATCGCCGGGCGCGACCTCACCCAGGACACGCCCTTCGGCGTCTACACCGCCGGCTCGCAGATCGATGTCGGCGGCGCCTATGCCGGCGTCACCTCGCAGGGCGGCTATTTCACCGAAAACGGCGGCGATCTGACGATCGTGACCGGGCGCAATCTCACGGGCTCTCTCCAGGTGGACGATGTTTCGTCTGCGGGCCAGAACAATTACTCGGTCGGCAACTGGCTGGTGCGCCAGGGTGATGCCACGACGCCAGCGGCCTGGGGCATCCGCTTCGGGGCCTATGGCGGACCCAATGCCAACCTCTTCTATGGCTTCTCCGGCTTCGGCACTCTGGGCGGCGGCAACCTGGCGGTTGACGTCGGCGGCAATGCCGGCGCGCTCGTCGCGATCGACAGTCCCGGCAGCGCGCTCCGTACCAGCACCGGCCTCGTCTTCGCGGTGGGCGGAAGCGGCCGCGTCACCTCGGTGACGAAGACGCCGGACGGCGTCGTGACCGGCGGCACTTTGCTGCAGACCGGCGGCGGCGATCTCTCCGTCGATATCGGCGGCCGGCTCAACCCGCTCGCCACACCGACTGCTACAGACGATCTCAACGGCTCCTTCACCAATCTGCGCGGCGACATCGCCGTCAAGGCCGGCGCCATCGGCTCGGCGCTGCTGGCCTACGGCGTCGGCGCGCCGAACGATCCGCGGGCGGTCGATCTCTATCGGGCGACGATGCTCCAGACTGATGGCGGAGTCGGCGGGCCGGTGATCGTCATCGGCGACGGTTCGGCCAATCTTCAGGCGCGCGGCGACCTCGTCTTCGGCGGCGCCGGAGATCCCGGCATGATCTATCCCATCGGCATTTCCGTCACTGGCCCGGCCTTCTCGCTGTGGCGCTCGGACAGCGCGATCACGCTGTTCTCCGCGGGCGGCAACATGGTGCCGCTGAATACCTCGGGCTTCAGCCAGAACGAAATATGGGGCAGCGAGGACCAAACGAACCAGGCGATGCTGCCGCCGATCTTCGAAGCGGTCGCGGCGCATGGCAGCCTGTACTGGGCAGGTTCGCGGCGGATCGAGCTGGCGCCGTCCCGCGACGGCTATCTGGAACTCCTGGCCGGCGACTCGATCTATGCGGCGGCATACGAATTTGGTGGCTTCAGCGATCCTGTCGCGGCCGCCTGGAGCGTGTCCGGCGCCCAGACCGATCCCAATTCGATCCCCAATCCGTTCCGGCCGGGATCGAGCAACTCCTATTTCCAGTTCCAGCCGGATACCGTCACCACCAATCTGCACGCGGGCGACGACAAGCTCATCCGCGTCTACGCGCTCACCGGCGACATCGTCAATTTCACGCTCGGCGATCCCACACCGCAATTCGTGAACGGCGAATATCTGCCGCGTCATCGCACGGCCATGCCGGCCCACATCTATGCCGGCCGCGACATCGTCAATTTCGGCAAGAACGCCTATCGCAGCCAGACCACCGATCCAGAACTTCAGGACACGCCAAGCCTGATCCTGAACAACGACGCGAGCGATATCTCGATCATCGAGGCCGGCCGCGACATCCTCTACGCCCAGGTCCAGGTCGGGGGACCGGGTTCGCTCGAAGTGATCGCCGGCCGCAACCTCTATCTCGGCGACCAGGGCTCGATCGTCTCGATCGGCGCTGTGGCCGCAGGCGATACAAGGCCGGGCGCGTCGATCCTGATGCAGGCGGGCGCCGGCCCCAACGGGCCGAATTATGCGGGTCTCTGGGCCTATCTCGATCCGGCCAATCTCGCAGTTGTCGGCACGCCGCTTGCCGACCAGCCCGGCAAGGTCGCCAAGACCTATGAGCGGGAACTGATGGCCTGGCTGGCGGAGCGCTACGGCTTCGCGGCATCGACCACCGCGGACGCGCGCGCCTACTTTGCGGCGCTCGCGCCCGAGCAGCAGGCGATCTTCCTGCGCCAGGTCTATTTCGCCGAGCTCAAGGCCGGGGGCCGCGAATACAACGATCCGGAAAGCAGCCGCTTCCAATCCTATCTGCGCGGCCGCCAGGCGATCGCGGCTCTGTTCCCTGAGGAGGGCGCAAACGGCAATCCAATCACATACGCCGGCGATATCACCATATTCGGAGGCTCCGGCGTGCGCACGCTCTACGGCGGCAGCATCCAGATGCTGACGCCGGGCGGCCAGCAAGTGGTGGGTGTCGAAGGCCAGGTGCCGCCGGCGTCGTCGGGCCTCATTACCCAGGGGCAGGGCGACATCGCGCTCTATTCCAAAGGCTCGATCCTGCTTGGCCTGTCCCGCATCATGACGACCTTTGGCGGCGACGTCCTCGGCTGGTCGGCGGAGGGTGACATCAACGCCGGCCGCGGCGCCAAGACCACGATCGTCTACACGCCAGCGCGGCGAGTCTATGATGATTATGGCATGGTCACTTTGTCACCGGCCGTGCCCGGTTCGGGTGCGGGCATCGCATCGCGCAGTTCGGTCCCGGGCGTTCCCGGCGGCAGCATCGACCTCATCGCGCCCTTGGGCACCATCGATGCAGGCGAAGCCGGCATCCGTTCCGGCGCCGACGTCAACCTCGCGGCGCTGCAGATCGTCAACGCCGCCAACATCCAGGCGCAGGGCAATGTCACCGGCGTGCCCACGGTGCAGGCGCCGCCGGTCGCGGCATTGGCCTCCAGCAGCAATATGACGGCAGCGACGCAGCAGGCTCAGCCGGCCGCGCCCAGCACCAGCGATCGTCCGTCGATCATCATCGTCGAGTTCCTCGGCTTCGGTGGAGGCGAGGGCGGCCCCAACGGCGATCAACGCAGGAAGGATGATGAGCGCAGCAGCCTTGAGCCGCAGGATTACCAGCCTGACAGCAGATTTCAGGTTGTCGGCAATGGCGAACTGACCGAGGAGCAAAAGAAAAAGCTGACCACGGACGAAAGGGGAAGGCTGTAGGGTTTGTCGCTTCGCTTCGCTCTGCCATGCGATGATCTCATCCTCGAACCAGACCCTGCGGTTTGGGCTGACGTAAGTCGATCGCGGAAATCGGCCCGCCCCATTCGATAGCCACCGTCATTGCGAGCGCAGCGAAGCAATCCATGCCTCCACAAGCGGTGCTATGGATTGCTTCGCTGCGCTCGCAATGACGATGTGGTTGCTTTGGGTGCGACAAATCAACCCGACGGGCAAATCAGCCGAAAGTCTGTCCAGCCCTTCGCGCGAAAATAAATCGCTTAACCCGTCGGGCAAATCATCGCTATGACTCCGCGCGTCTCACGGCGGATGAGGGGCGGCTCGCGATCGTCACGAACGTTGCGGTGAGATGCGGTGGACGCGATGGGTGTGACTGACGAGCGCGCACATCACGGACGGCGAAGTCGTGTGGTCCTGGCGCCCCGACGCTGGCGCTAAGCTCGCGAGCAGCAAGAGCTGCCGCGGGTGACGGTGGCAAAAGAGCCCGGTCACCGGGGAGAGCACGAAGGAAGCCGTAACACCATCGCGCAGGGAAAGCCGGAATGCTTCGGTTGAACCTGTGGTCCTACCCCCGTGCTTTTTGTTGCACGGGACCCATGGGTGCAACC
>NZ_JBVAPG010000142.1:0-20486 GCF_055413685.1 Bradyrhizobium sp. LeoA1Lang
CCGACCCAGCCCGTAGTCCATCCCAGACATCGCTCACTCCCGCGAATCATCGTTCAACTCACGGAATCAGCGATCAAATTCCTTCGCAAGATGTGCGAATATGACAGCCGTAAGAACGGGGAGAGGGAGAACTCAGACCCTCAAATACCCCCTTATCATCGGCAGGAAGAAGATCGCGACATTGATCGTGAAGCCGATGGTCCAGAGGATCGAGCGCAGGGTCGGGCGGTTGCCGAGATAGGTGAAGACATAGGCGATCCGGACGATCAAAAACAACACCGCGAGCTCATCGATCAGCCGCAAGGGTCCGACGCGGAATTCAGCGAGCAGCACCGCGAAGGCAAAGAACGGAAACGCCTCGATCCCGTTCTGGTGGGCGCCGAGCGCGCGGGCCCGGATCGGGTCGTCGTAGAAGGCGGGATCGCGCGGGTTGGAATTGTCGAAACGGCCGCTCGCGGTCCACTTGGCGGCTGCGATCGTCAACAAATACAGCATCAGCGTTCCGAACACGCACCATTCGGCAACCGTCATGGTTCCTCCCCGCATTGCGCCGAGAGCCTAGCTAGAGAGCATGATCCGGAAAAGTGGAAACCGGTTTTCCGAAAAGATCATGCTCAAACAGAGAGATTAGATCCTGATCCGATTTCGGATCAGGATCTAACGCTCGGTTGTCTTGACAAGAATGGGGCAACGCGCGAAGCCACGGCGGTCATGACCGTGGCCGTCCCAGTCGGAAACGCGATGCCGGCAGCGCAAGCCCAGCCGGATCGCATCGGCGTGCTGCTGGTCAACCTCGGCACGCCCGACACCGCCGACGCCCCGGGCGTGCGGGTATATTTGAGGGAATTCCTCTCCGACCCGCGCGTGATCGAGGATCAGGGGCTGGTGTGGAAGCTGATCCTCAACGGCATCATCCTGCGCACGCGGCCGCGCACCAAGGCGCTCGACTACCGCAAGATCTGGAATACCGAGAAGGACGAGTCGCCGCTGAAGACGATCACACGCTCGCAGGCCGAGAAGCTTGCGGCGGCGATCGGGGAAGACCATGTCGTGGTCGATTGGGCGATGCGCTATGGCAATCCCTCGATCCGGGCGGGGATCGAGGCCCTGACGGCGCGGGGCTGCAACCGGCTGTTGGTGGTGCCGCTCTATCCGCAATATTCCGCCGCGACATCGGCGACCGTCTGCGACGAAGCGTTCCGGGTGCTCTCAAGTTTGCGCGCGCAGCCGACCTTGCGGGTGTCCTCGCCGTACTATGACGATCCCGTCTATATCGATGCGCTGGCGGTTTCGATCAACGCGCATCTGGCGACGCTGCCGTTCGAGCCGGAATTGATCCTGGCGTCCTTCCACGGCATGCCGCAGAAATATGTCGACCAGGGCGATCCTTATTTCTCCCAGTGCGTCGCAACGACGGAAAGCCTGCGCAATTGCCTCGGGCTCGATGCCTCCCGGCTGATGCTCACCTTCCAGTCGCGCTTCGGCAACGATGTGTGGCTGCAGCCCTATACCGACAAGACCGTCGAAAAGCTCGCCAAGGATGGCGTGCGGCGAATTGCCGTCGTCACGCCCGGCTTCTCCGCCGACTGCCTGGAGACTCTGGAAGAGATCGCGCAGGAGAACGCGCACATCTTTAAGCAAAACGGCGGCGAGCAGTTTGCGGCGATTCCCTGCCTGAACGACAGCGAGCCCGGCATGGACGTGATCCGCCAGCTCGTGCTGCGCGAACTTCAGGGCTGGATCTGACGTCGGCCCGTAGCCCCGTAGCCCGGGTGGAGCCAACGGGTCGCGCGAACGCGCGCCCGATGACAGGCTCCACGCAACCCCGGGGCCAGTCGCAAACGCGGATGCAGATGTCCCGGGTTACGCGTTCGCTTCACCCGGGCTACGGAAACGCGCATCCGCGTGACGGGCCCACACATCATTTACGTTCACAGGCTATATCTGGCAGCCTCGCGAACCGCTCCTTAACTATGTGTCAACCAACAGCCGGCTGAACCGGCGCCGCGGTTTTGCAGACCAAATGCAGGGCCGCGCCGGCTTTCGCCGGTCTTGGAGGACTTTATGAGTGGTTTCGACATTTTCGCCATCGCCCTTGTTCTGCTCGTCATCGTCACGCTGTTCGCCGGCGTCAAGACCGTCCCGCAGGGCTACGGCTGGACCATCGAGCGCTTCGGCAAATACACCCGCACGTTGCTCCCCGGCCTCAATCTCATCGTGCCCTATTTCGATCGCATCGGGCGCAAGATAAACATGATGGAGCAGGTGATCGAAATCCCGGAGCAGGAGGTGATCACCAAGGACAACGCCACCGTCACCGCTGATGGCGTTGCCTTCTTCCAGGTGTTCGACGCCGCGAAGGCGAGCTACGAGGTCGCCAATTTGCACCAGGCGATCACGGTGCTGACCATGACCAACATCCGCTCGGTGATGGGTTCGATGGACCTCGATCAGGTGCTGTCGCATCGCGACGAGATCAACGAGCGGCTCTTGCGCGTCGTCGACGCCGCGGTCTCGCCCTGGGGCGTCAAGGTAAACCGTATCGAGATCAAGGACATCGTACCGCCGGCGGACCTCGTGGAGGCGATGGGCCGGCAGATGAAGGCCGAGCGCGTCAAGCGCGCCGACATCCTGCAAGCGGAAGGCCAGCGGCAATCGGAAATCCTGCGCGCCGAGGGCGCCAAGCAGGGACAGATCCTGCAGGCCGAAGGCCGCCGCGAAGCCGCCTTCCGCGACGCCGAAGCGCGTGAGCGCTTGGCGGAGGCTGAGGCGAAGGCAACGCAGATGGTGTCCGAAGCGATCGCCAGGGGCGACGTTGCCGCACTCAACTATTTCATCGCCGACAAGTACATCAAGGCATTCGGGCAATTGGCTGATTCGCCGAACCAGAAGATCGTGATGCTGCCGATCGAGGCAACGAGCGTGCTGGGCTCGCTTGCCGGCATCGGCGAGATCGCACGCGCCACCTTCGGTGAAAGCACGGCTTCGGCGGCCGCCGCCGCGCGCCGCTCCTCGGTGCCGCCGACTGGGCCAACCCCGCCCCCGGTCGCGCCGCAGCGATGAGGGCGTGCTAGCATTGCGCCTGCGGAATTAGAGATCGTGTCATGACCGAGATGTTTTCGACACTGGGTACCTGGAACTGGCTGATCTTCGGCTTCATCCTGATGGCGCTGGAGTTGGCGGCGCCCGGCGTATTCCTGTTCTGGCTCGGGCTGTCAGCGCTCCTGGTCGGGCTGGTGTCGTTCGTCATCAATCCGGTTTGGCAGACGCAGTTCCTGATGTTCGCCGCGTTCGCGGTCGCCGCTGTGCCGGCATGGCGGCACTTTGCCAAGAGCGGGGCCTCGGCAAGCGCGAGCAGCCCGTTCCTCAACCGGCGCACCGAAGCCCTGATCGGCCGCGAGTTCACGCTGGAGAAGCCGATCATCGACGGCTCAGGCACGGTGCGGATCGATGACACGATCTGGCGCGTCGCCGGCCCCGACGCCCCGGCCGGCAGCCGCGTCAAGGTGATCCGCGCCGACGGCGCCAGCCTGACGGTGGCGGCGGCGTAGCTCGGTCTCTTCACCTCTCCCTTCGGAGGGGATGTTTCCGAGCGTGCGGCACTGACCGTCGATTCACCCTTGGCGCTTGGTCCACTGCTCGGCGAAGCGGTGCAGCGGCAGGAAAGTTTCGAACAGCTCTCGTCCGAGCGCAGTGAGAGTGTACCCTTCGCCCGAAGCGAGTTCGACAAATCCGGCCTCGCGCAATTCGGTCAGCCGTGTCTGCAGGATGGTCGGGGACGCCTGGTCGCAGACCTCGCGCAAGGCGCGTGAGGTGAGGGCGCCGTCACGCAATTCCCAGATGATCCGCAAGGTCCAGCGCCGGCCCAACAGGTCGAGCAGCGCCATGATCGGCCGGCCGGTTCGGGAGCCGCGGACCGAGCGCTTTCCGGCGACTGAGGGGGACTTCGGCATCGCTGTTTCCTGCTTGCGTCTTGCTACAGATATTGTAGCGTGTTGCTACGTTTATTGTAGCAGAGGAGCCGGCCATGTCACGGATCGCCCCGCTCGAGCCGCCCTATGCGGTCGAACTGAAGGAGCAGTTCGACCGCATCATGCGCGGCGCGCCGCCGCTTCTGTTGTTTCGTGTGATCGCAAGCCAGGACCGCGCCTGGCAGAAATTCACCGCCGGCAGCCTCTTGGATCGCGGTCCACTGAGCTTGCGGGAGCGCGAGATCGTCCTCGACCGCACCTGCGCGCTGACCGGCTGCGAATATGAATGGGGCGTCCATATCGCAACCTTCGCCGACGCCGCATCGCTGACCGAACCGCAGGTCCGCGCCACCGTGCACGGCGAGGCCGATGATCCCTGCTGGTCGCCGGCCGAGCAGGCGCTGATCGCCGCCGTCGACGCGCTGCATCACCGCGCAACGCTGAGCGACGCCGAATTCGCGGCGCTGTCGGCGCATTATGATGACGCAAAGATACTGGAGATCATGCTGCTCTGCGGCTTCTATCGCACGGTCTCCTACATCGCGAACGGCCTGTCGTTGCCGCTGGAGGCGAAGGCCGCGCGGTTTCCGCAATAACGACGGCGTCGTTGCGGACAAGACGGTGTCACCACCCTTCGTCATTCCGGGGCGCGCCCCTTGGCGCGAGCCCGGAATCCATCGGGCCACAAGTGTCGCGGAGTAATGGATTCCGGGCTCGATGCTTCGCATCGCCCCGGAATGACTGTCCCCGTCATTGCGAGCCAACGGGTCGCGCGAACGCGCGCCCCGTTGGCTCGCAATGACGATGTGGATGCTTTGGGTGCGACATAACAACCCGACGGGCAAATCAGCAAAAGTCTGTCCAGCCCTCGCGCGAAAAACATTCCGCTTTCGCCGTCGGGCAAATCAGTGATTTAACTCCGCGCGTCTCACCCAAGAGAGGGGCGGGTCGCGATCGTCACGAACGTTGCGGTGAGATGCGGTGGACGAGAGTGTCACGACTGACGAGCGTGGTACTCGCGGACGGCGAAGTCGTGTGGTCCTGGCGCCCCGACGCTGGCGCTAAGTCTTTTGCGCGAACAAGTTCGCGCGAGAGACGACGGTGGCAAGAAAGCCCGGTCACCGGGGAGAGCACGAAATAAGCCGTAACACCATCGCGCAGGGAAAGCCGGAATGCTTCGGTTGAACCTGTGGTCCTACCCCCGTGCTTTTTGTTGCACGGGGCCCATGGGTGCAACCGGCACCCGGCTTTCCCTGCGCCCTCTGTTATCGAGGAGGGTAACAATCATGCAAATCTCGGGCACTCCGTGCCGCGAGAATGCGGACTCACATCCCCTCCGCTGTTTGAAATTTGAATCCCAACCTTCCCCACGTCCCGGGCTTGCATCCGAAATGGTGGACCGGTGCTGTCCCCGGTGAAACGTTGAAGGGCCCGCGCCGATCGCCTATCTCTGCTAAAGTTACCGATTTCGAGGATCCAGCATGACCGCATCCCAACGCAACCTTTCCGCCGCAATCGATCCCGAACAGCTCGACCGTCTCGCCGAAGTCGCCATCAAGGTCGGGCTCGGATTGCAGCCGGGACAGGACCTGCTCCTGACCGCGCCGTCGTCGGCGCTGCCGCTGGTGCGGCGGCTGGCGGTCCATGCCTACAAGGCCGGCGCCGGCCTGGTCACGCCGATCCTCTCCGACGAAGAGGTCACGCTGGCGCGTTATCGCCATGGCCATAATGAAGGCTTCGATCGCGCGGCGAACTGGCTCTACGAGGGCATGGCAAAGGCATTCTCGGCCAACACCGCGCGGCTGGCGGTGGTTGGCGATAACCCGATGCTGCTGTCGGGCGAGGATCCGACCAAGGTCGCGCGCGCCAGCAAGGCCAATTCGGTCGCCTATCAGCCGGCGCTGGAGAAGATCGTCAATTTCGAGGTCAATTGGAACATTATCGCCTATCCCAGCGCCTCCTGGGCCAAGCGGGTTTTTCCTGACGATCCCCTGGAGACCGCGGTGGCAAAGCTGGCGGATGCGATCTTTGCGGCGTCCCGCGTCGACCAGGACGGTGCGGTCGCCGCCTGGGAGAAGCATAACGCGGTATTGCGTGAGCGGACCCAATGGCTCAACGGCCAGCGTTTCCACGCGCTGCATTACACCGGTCCCGGCACAGATCTTACGATCGGGCTCGCCGACGGCCATGAATGGGAAGGCGGCGCCTCGACTGCCAAGAACGGCGTCACCTGCAACGCCAACATCCCGACGGAAGAGGTTTTCACCACCCCGCATTGCCGCCGCGTCAACGGTCACGTCGTGAGCTCGAAGCCGCTGTCCTATCAGGGCACCTTGATCGACAATATCCAGGTCAAGTTCGAGGAAGGTCGGATCGTCGAGGCCAAGGCCTCGTGCGGCGAGGAAGTGTTGAAGAAGGTGCTCGATACCGACGAGGGCGCGCGCCGCCTCGGCGAGGTCGCCCTCGTGCCGCACTCCTCACCGATCTCCAAGAGCGGATTGCTGTTCTTCAACACGCTGTTCGACGAGAACGCCGCCTCCCATATCGCGCTCGGCCAGTGCTATTCGAAATGCTTCATCGACGGCGACAAGCTGACGCCGCAGCAGATCGCAGCCCAGGGCGGCAACCAGAGCCTGATCCATATCGACTGGATGATCGGCTCCGGCCAGACCGATATCGACGGCGTCAGGACCGACGGCAGCCGCGTACCAGTCTTCCGCAACGGCGAGTGGGCGTAAGCGAGTATCCTCCCTCTCCCCGCCCTTTGCGGGGAGAGGGTCGGGGAGAGGGGCTCTCTCCGCAAACACAACGACAGCGATCTTCGCGGAGGCTCCCCCACACCCGAAATTCAAGCGGAGCTTGAATTTCGACCTCTCCCCGCGAGCGGGGCGAGGTGAAGTCCGACTACACGCCGTCGAGGATGATCACGGTCGGCGTCGACGGCAGCGTGTCGCGCGAAATCCTCAGCGTCCGCTCGCTGCGCTGGTCGATCTCGAACTGCTGGCCGATCAGGCGCATGAACTCGTCGAGCGGGGTGGCGAAGCGGTGCATCGGCAAGACCACGGCAGCGCGCAATCGCTTGGTGATTTCGGAGACGCCGGCAAGCGACATGGTGTAGGTGCCGTCGATCGGTGCCATCACGATGTCGAGCCGGCCGATCGCGGCGAAATGGCTCTCGTCGAGCTTGTGGTGCAAATGGCCGAGATGGCCGATGCAGAGGCCGGCGACCTCGAAGATGAAGATCGAGTTGCCGTCCTTGATCATGTCGCCACCGGAATCGTCGCCATAGGTGCGGCGGATGTCGGTGGTGACGTTGCGGATGAAGACGTCGCCGATCCGCATCGCGTAATGGGCAGGCTGTCCGTTCTCGCCCCAGCCTTGCAGCACATGCGGGATCTTCGGGTCGGGAAACAGCGTGTAATGCGTGCTGTGCGCCCGGTTCATGGTGACGACATCGGGCAGGCGTCCGGTGCGGTAGGCGCCATTGTAGTCGGTCGCGATCCGGATGCCGCCGGGGGTATCGATGTAATAGGTGGAATGCCCGGCATAGGTGATCGCGACCTCGTCGGCCTTGGCGACGCGGCGCAGGCTGACCGGCGTCGCGCGCGGCGGCGCATTGGCCATCGCCAGGCATTCGCTGCGCTGGGCATCCTGCCCATGGGCCGCGATGCTGAGGAAGCTGAGCAGGGCAAAGGCGGCGAGGATCGATCGCAACATGGGCAGGGTCCGTCGGCGGTGACGTCGCGCCACTCTATCGCCGAATTCCGCAGCCGTCATCGGGCTTGCCGGCGCAGCCTATGTCCGTCATTGCGAGCGGAGCGAAGCAATCCATGCCTCCACGCGCGGGCGCGACGGATTGCTTCGCTTCGCTCGCAATGACGTCAGTAGATCACTCCTGCCGCGGGCTGATCTTCCAGGTCGTGGCGAGCACCATCAGTGTCATGGCGCCGGTGATGACGGCCGCGATCGGCATTGCCAGCGCGAGCGCCGATGTGGCCGCCCAGCCGATCGAGCAGAAGGCTTCCGCGAAGGTGGCGACGCGCGAGGAGGTTTGGCGGCGGCGGAACTGGCTGCGCTTGGCCTGCACGCGGAACCAGAGCTGGATCGCGGCCGCCGAGATCGTGGCGATGGTCACGCCGAGCACTGTGACGACAGCCTGGAGCGCCGAGGCGAACGCCAGCGCGATGACGAACGGCGCGACCACGAGCGCGATCGACAGCAGCACGACTTCGATCTTGGCGCGGATCACCTGGGACGGCGACAGCGGCGCGGTTGCGACCAGGTCGGCGGCGTCCTCGCCCGATATCGTCAGCCAGGCGAGGCCGCCGGCGAGCTGGCCCGCCGCCATCACGATGACAGGCGTGATCAGCATCAGGCCGGCGGAGCCATCGGAAAAGCTCCGCCATAGCATCAGCGCCGGCGGCACGAGGTAGAGCAGTTGCATCAGGCTTTGCGACAGCAGCCAGGGGTCGCGCCGCAGCAGCACGAACTCCTTCCAGCGCAGCGCCTGCTGGCGCGAGCCGCGCTGGAATGTCCGCACCTTGGCCGTTCGGCTGGCCATCGCCGGGTTCGCCGAGATGCTGATGATGGTGTCGGCAAAGCGCGGCGAGAAGATTGCTACCACCAAGCCGAGCAGAGCGAGGCTGAAGGCGAGCAGGAGCGAGAGCGCCTCGCCGTCGCCGAGCATGGCGCGGGCCGGCCACCACAGCATGCTGCTGGCATCAGGTGCGAAGCCAGCCACGGTATCGGAGGTCAGTACGGCGAAGCGGGACAGGCTGCCGTAAGAGAGGATCGCGGCGATCTGCAGCGCGATGACGAAGCCGGCGCCGATGATCGCGGCCAGCACTTGCGCCACCAGCCGGGTGCGGCGCGGGCCGATCAGCCGGAACAGCGCCACCGTGAGGGCGGTGGCGACCGCCGCGGCCGAAAGGCCGATCGCGATGACGACGCCAATGGCGGCAAGCCAACGCGGTCCGCCGCCGATCACCAGCACGTCGACGAAGGGCGTCGAGAACAACAGCGCCATGCCGGTGACCTGCAGCGCTATCGCGGCGATGCGGACCGAGAAGATGTTTGTCAGTCTGACCGGCGACGACATGATCAAATCGAGGTCGGTGCGGGCGTAAAACACCCGCGTCACGGATTCGACCGCCTGCGAGAGCATGAGCGCCCAGGCGAGGAAGATCGTCGACGACATCACGATCAGCGCCGACTTGTCGAGCGGCAGCGTCAGGTTGGCAAAACGGCCGACCACCGCATAGGCCGGCAAATGCAGGATGGCGGCGAAAATGACGAGGCCGATCACCGCGCGTTTCTGCCGGCGCCGGCCGCCCGTCATCATCGCCAGCCATTCGCGCCAGGCGAGCCGGATCTCGTGCCGGGCGAACCAGGTGAGATCGGCGGCCGAACTCATGCGGCGGCCGCCTCGGTCTCGACCAGGGCAATGAAGGCGTCTTCGAGGCTGGTGTCGTTGCGGCCATTGCGCTGGCGCAGTTCTGCGAGCGTGCCTTCGGCCACGAGCCTGCCCTTCGCGATGACGCCGATGCGGTCGGCCATGCGTTCGGCGACTTCAAGGATGTGCGTGGTCATGATCACGGTCGAGCCGGCGCGCACGCGCTCCTGCAACAGGCCCTTGACGTGGCGGGCGGAGAGCGCGTCGAGGCCAGTCAACGGCTCGTCGAGGATGATCAGGCGCGGATCGTGGACCAGTGCACCCGCGAGCGCCACCTTCTGGCGCATGCCTTTGGAAAACCCCTCGCAGCGCTCGTGCAGATGCGGCTCGAGCCCGAGCGAGACCAGGAGGTCCTGGGCTGAGCGTTCGGAAAGGCGGGGATCGATGCCCCAGAGGCCGGCGACGAATTCGAGATATTCGAGGGGGGTGAGCTTGTCGTAAATCATCGGCTCATCCGAGACCCAGGCCATGATCTGCTTGGCGGCGATCGGATCGGACAGGGCGTCGATGCCGAAGATCGAGACCGAGCCGGCATCGGGCTTGAGCAGGCCGGCGACCATCCGCAGCGTCGTGGTCTTGCCGGCGCCGTTCGGCCCGAGCAGCGCGTAGAATTCGCCGGCCCGCACGGTCAGATCGAGCGCGTCGACCGCCGGCCGGTCGAAACGCTTGGTTAACCCTCGCACTCCGAGTGCTGGCGGATCGGATGGCATGATGTGGGGACGGTCCAGGTTGATGTCTGGTTGCGGACCATGGGCCAAGAAGCGTTTCGGCGCGGTGAATCGGAGGCCGCAAATCGCCGGCAATGCCGGAGAACTACGGGCTGCGGCATTTCTGCGCTATTATGCCAGGTGGCGGGCGCAGCGCTTTGTTGACAGCGCTTCCCGCTTTGCGCTCAAATCGTCACCGGACACATGCAGCTTCCAGCGCTCCCGAAAAGAGGAGGGCGGAAGCGGGATGCAACGAGCAATCATTAAGAATTGCCGTGCATCGGGGAGGGAAAACGATGCTGGACTTTGTTCAGCAGCTCGTGAGCGGCATTGCGCTTGGCTGCGTCTACGGCCTGATCGCGCTCGGCTTCGTGCTCGTTTACAAGGCAACCGAGGTCGTCAATTTCGCCCAGGGCGATTTGATGATGCTGGGCGGCTTTTTCGCCTTCACCTTCATCGGCATGCTCGGCCTCAATTACTGGATTGGCTTTGCCGGCGCGGTGGCGGCGATGGCGCTGTTCGGCATGCTGGCGGAGCGGCTGGTGGTGCGGCCGATCCTTGGCTATCCGCAGTTCTCCATCATCATGGCGACCATCGGGCTCGGCTATTTCCTGCGCTCGGTCGCCGGCATCATCTGGGGCACCGACGACTTCAAGATCGAGACGCCGTTCAGCCAGGGCGTCCTGCGCATCGGCAGCCTCGTGCTCGCCTACGATAAGCTGTCGGTGATCGCGGCGACAATCATCCTGTGCGCGCTGCTCTATCTGTTCTTCAACCGTACCACGCTCGGCACCGCGATGCGGGCGAGCTCGGAGAACATGCTGGCCGCCTATTACATGGGCATCCCGGTCAAGCGCGTGGTCTCGATCGTGTGGGCGATCTCGGCGGCGGTCGCCACCTGCGCCGGCGTGCTGCTGGCGCCGATCACCTTCGTCCATTCGAATGTCGGCCTGGTGCTGGGATTGAAGGCGTTTCCGGCCGCCGTCCTTGGCGGCTTCGGATCGATCCCTGGTGCTGTGGTCGGTGGCGTGCTGATCGGGGTAATCGAGAGTATGGCCGGCTTCTACCTGCCGCAAGGATGGAAGGATGTCGCGCCCTACATCGTGCTGCTCGCGGTGCTGCTGCTGAAGCCCGAAGGCCTGTTCGGCCTTCACGTGCGCAAGAAGGTTTGAGCAGCATGCGGTTCCTGTTCAAGACCGACTACGAAGACGACATCAAGCTATTCCCGCATTCGGGTTACATCTTCTCCTATGGCCTGTTGCTGGCGTTGCTCCTGATCGCGCCCTACGTGCTCTCGAGCTATCTGATGAGCCAGGTCGTCTTCGTCTGCATCTATGCGACGGTCGGCGTGGGACTTTTGATCCTCACCGGCTTCACGGGGCAGGCATCGCTGGGGCACGCGGCCTTTCTCGCGATCGGCGCCTACACCGCCGCCTATCTGCAGCAGTTCAATGTGCCCTTTCCGGTCTATTTCCTGGCCGCGGGGCTGTTGACCGGCGTGGTCGGCGCGCTCGTCGGATTCCCGGCACTCCGGCTGCAGGGCATTTATCTCGTCATCGCCACCATCTCCTTTGCCTTCATCGTCGAGGAAATCCTGGCGCGCTGGGAGAGCGTGACCCATGGCAATGAGGGCATGCGGGTCAAGACGCTCTATTTCCTCGGCGCCGCGGTGCCCCGCGACGGGCCGACCTTCTACTATCTCTGCCTGGCCGTGCTGGTGCTGACCATCGTCGGCTCGCTCAACCTGCTGCGCTCGCCGACCGGCCGCGCCTTCGTCGCGATCCGCGACAGCGAGACAGCTGCCCGCAGCATCGGCATCAACGTTTCGCTCTACAAGGTGAAGTCGTTTGCGATCAGCGCCGCCATCACCGGCTTTGCCGGCGTGCTGTTCGCGCACAAACTCTCCTTCATCAGCCCGGAGATGTTCACGCTCCAGCTCTCGATCGAGTTCATCATCGTGATCCTGATCGGCGGCACCTTCAGCCTGCATGGTGCGGTGCTGGGCGCGATCTTCCTGGTGATGATCGATCCGTTCCTGACCTACCTGAAGGACGACATGCCCGGCGTGATCGCGGGCCTCGCCGCGACGCTTGGCGCCGGCCAGGAGCGCGCGGCGCATATCCAGGACGCGGTCGCGGCCTTTGCCTCCGCCAACGGCCTGAAGGGCGCGATCTACGGCATCATCATCGTGCTGTTCGTGCTGTTCGAGCCGCTCGGCCTTTACGGCCGCTGGCTCAAGATAAAGCTCTTCTTCCGGCTGTTCCCGCTCTACAAGCGCGCCACCTTCAAGCGGCAGAAGATCTATGTGAAATCGGAGCGGAATCGATGAGCTATTTCCGCGCCGAGAATCTTTCGCTTCACTTCGGCGGCCTCAAGGCGGTCGATGCCGTCAGCTTCGCGGTCGAGAAGGGCGAGATCCTCTCGATCATCGGGCCGAACGGCGCAGGAAAAAGCTCGATCTTCAACCTGATCTCGCGCATCTACCCAACGACTTCGGGAAAGATCTTCTTCGAGGATCAGGACATCACCGAGCAGCCAGCCTATGACATCGCCAAGCTCGGCATTGCCCGCACCTTCCAGAACATCGAATTGTTCGAGAATGCGACGGTGCTTTCCAATCTGTTGGTCGGCCGTCATCGCCACTCCACTACGCAGCTCTGGCAAGAACTATTGTTCCTGCCGAGCGTTCGAGCGGCCGAGAAGGTGCATCGCCGCCGCGTCGAACAGGTGATCGAGTTCCTCGATCTCGAACCCTATCGCGACAAGCTGATCTCGGGGCTTCCTTACGGCGTGCGCAAGGTGATCGAGCTGGCCCGCGCGCTGTGCTCGGAGCCGAAGCTGATCCTGCTGGACGAGCCATCGTCGGGGCTGAATGTGGAGGAAACCGATGACATGTCGTTCTGGATCCGCGACATGAAATCCGAGCTCGGCATCACCGTTTTGATGGTCGAGCACGACATGACCTTGGTGAACCGCGTCTCCGACCGCGTCATCGCGCTGAACTACGGCAGGGTGCTTGCGATGGGCTCGCCTGCGGAAGTGCAGCAGCATCCCGACGTCGTCGCGGCCTATCTCGGAGCGTGAGGCCATGATCGCCACCGTCGTGCCCGAGACCATCCTGAAGCTCAGCAATATCGAGAGCTATTACGGGCCGATCATGGCCATCAGAGGCATCAGCCTGGAAGTACCGCGCGGCAGGATCGTCACGCTGTTGGGCGCCAACGGCGCCGGCAAAACCACCGTGCTGAAGACGATTTCCGGCATCCTCGATCCGCAGAAGGGCTCGATCGAATTCCTCGGCAAACCGATCCAGCGCATGGAAGCCGACAAGATCGTGCGGCTGGGCTTGAGCCACGTGCCGGAAGGGCGGGAGGTGTTTCCGTTCCTGTCGGTGCGCGAGAACCTGATGATGGGCGCCTATCCGCGCAGCGACCGCGACGGCGTCGCCGAGGACTTGAACCGCGTCTACGGCTATTTCCCGCGGCTGAAGGAGCGGATCGACCAGCCGGCCGGCCAGCTCTCCGGCGGCGAGCAGCAGATGCTTGCGATCGGCCGGGCCCTGATGAACCGGCCGACGCTGCTGCTGCTCGACGAACCATCGCTCGGGCTGTCGCCGATCCTGGTGAAGGAGATTTTCACTATTATCCGCCGGGTCAATGAAGAGCAGGGCATGTCGATCCTCCTGGTCGAGCAGAACGCCAAGGTCGCGCTGGAGACGGCGCATTATGGCTATGTGCTGGAGATCGGCCGGATCGTGATGAACGACACCTGCGAGCGATTGATGCATTCCAAGGATATCCAGGAGTTCTATCTCGGCGCCAAGGAGGCGGGTGCGCGGGGGGAGCGACGTTGGAAAAAGAAGAAAACATGGCGTTGAGAGGGACTTGGCGGTAGATTGAAGCCCTGTCGCGAAAAGATCGGTGCAAAGCCGGCGATCGCGACGGGCGAGGAGAGGAGGGAACGGGCATGGCCGGACCGGCGGTGCTGACGGTCGCCGACACGATCGCGAGGAGCTTTGTGCTGGCGGTGGAGACGCGCGGCGACAGACCCGCGATCCGCGAGAAGAAATTCGGCATCTGGCAGCCGACGAGCTGGCGCGAGTGGCTGCAGATCTCCAAGGACATCGCCTACGGCTTGCATGCCATCGGCTTCCGCCCCGATGATGTCGCCTCCATCATCGCGAACGCGGTGCCGGAATGGGTCTATGCCGATATGGGCATCCTCTGCGCCGGCGGCGTCTCCTCGGGCATCTATCCGACAGACTCGCCGGTCCAGGTCGAGTATCTCATCAACGATTCCAGCACCCGCGTGGTCTTCGCGGAAGACGAGGAGCAGCTTGACAAGCTGCTTGCCTGCCGCTCGCGCTGCCCGACGCTGGAGCGGATCGTGGTCTTCGACATGGAGGGCCTGAGCGGCTTCTCCGATCCCATGGTGATGTCGCTTGCCGAGTTCACCGCGCTGGGCCGCAATCATGCGCAGGACAATGAGGCGCTGTGGGACGAGATGATCGGAAGCAGGACTAGCGGCGATCTCGCGATCCTCGTCTATACCTCCGGCACCACAGGTCCGCCGAAGGGTGCGATGCATGCCAACCGCAGCGTGACGCATCAGATGCGCCACGCCAACGACCTCTTCCCGTCGACCGACCACGAGGAGCGGCTGGTGTTCCTGCCGCTCTGCCATGTCGCCGAGCGCGTCGGTGGCTATTACATCTCGGTCGCGCTGGGATCGGTGATGAATTTCGCCGAGAGCCCCGAGACCGTGCCGGACAATCTGCGCGAAGTGCAGCCGACCGCCTTCCTCGCCGTGCCCAGGGTGTGGGAGAAATTCTACTCCGGCATCACGATCGCGCTGAAGGATGCGACCCCGTTCCAGAATTGGGTCTACCGCCGCGCGATGGCGATTGGCTATCGTATGACCGACTATCGGCTGCAGGGCGAGCAACCGCCGCTGTCGCTACGCTTTGCCAACCGACTGGCCTACTGGCTGGTGTTCCGCAACATCCGCCGCATGCTCGGGCTCGACCGTTGCCGGATCGCGCTCACCGGCGCCGCGCCGATCGCGCCCGATCTGATCCGCTGGTATCTCGCGCTCGGAATCGACATGCGCGAGGTCTATGGCCAGACCGAGAATTGCGGGGTCGCCACCATCATGCCGACCGAACGCATCAAGCTCGGCTCGGTCGGCAAGGCCGCGCCCTGGGGCGAGGTGATGATCTGCCCGAAGGGCGAGATCCTGATCCGCGGCGACTTCCTGTTCATGGGTTATCTCAACCAACCCGAGAAGACCGTCGAGACCATCGATGCCAGGGGCTGGCTGCATACCGGCGATGTCGGCACGATCGACAACGAGGGCTACGTCAAGATCACCGACCGGATGAAGGACATCATCATCACCTCCGGCGGCAAGAACATCACGCCCTCGGAAATCGAGAATCAGCTCAAATTCTCGCCCTATGTTTCGGACGCGGTGGTGATCGGCGACAAGCGGCCGTACCTCACCTGCCTTGTGATGATCGACCAGGAGAATGTCGAGAAATACGCCCAGGACCACGACATCCCCTTCACCAATTATGCGAGCCTGTGCCGTGCGCCGGAGATCCAGGGTCTGATCCACCGCGAGATCGAGGCCGTGAATGCCAATTTCGCGCGCGTCGAGACCATCAGGAAATTCTATCTGATCGAACGCCAGCTCACGCCCGAGGACGAGGAACTGACGCCGACCATGAAGCTGAAGCGCAGCTTCGTGAACAAGCGTTACGCCGCCGAGATCGAGGCGATGTACAGCGAGCGCGCGGTTGCTTAGGGACGACTTATTGCTCCCTCTCCCCGTTCTTACGGGGCCGAGACGAGCAGAGCTCGCTCTGAGAGGGTTGGGGTGAGGGGCTCTCTCCGCGAACACGGTGACAAACGGACTCGCGGAAGCTCCCCCTCACCCGAAATTCAAGCTGCGCTTGAATTTCGACCTCTCCCCGCAAGCGGGGCGAGGTCAAGAGAAAGGCGAGGGAGCCCAAACAGGCCCGGTCCTTCGCTCGATATGGGCCATGGAGAGGAGGATCATTATGTCGAAAGCGTTCAAGGCATTTTGCCTTGCGGTGGGCGCGCTGGCGCTGACCCACCTGCCGGCGTCAGCGCAAACCAAGGTCACCAATGAAGGCATCTCGGCGAACGAGATCGTCATCGGCACCCATCAGGACCTGTCCGGCCCGATCAAGGTCTGGGGCGTGCCGGTCTCCAACGGCATGAAGTTGGCGGTGGAGGAGATCAACGCGAGCGGCGGCATCAACGGCCGCAAGATCAAAATGATCCTTGAGGACAATGGCTACGATCCGAAGAAGGCGGTGCTGGCCTCGCAGAAGATGGTCGAGCGCGACAAGATCTTCGCGATGATCGGCCCGATGGGCTCGCCGACCGTCTTGGCCGCGCAGGACGTGCTGTTCGATGCCGGCGTGCTCCAGCTCTTCCCGCTGACGGCGGCCGAATTCACCTTCAAGTTCGATCCGAGCAAGCCGCAGGAGCGGCTGAAGTTCAACAACCTGCTGCCTTATGTCGAGAGCACGCGCGCCGCGCTCAAATACATGGTGGAGCAGAAGAACCCGAAGAAGCCCTGCATCATGCATCAGGATGACGAGTACGGCAAAAACGTGCTCGACGGCTTCACCCAGCAGCTCGCAGCGATGAAGCTGCAGCCGGCCTCGATCACCAGCTACAAGCGCGGCGCCTCCGACTTCAGCGCCCAGGTCGCCAAGATGAAGGCCGACGGCTGCGACCTTGTCGTGCTCGGCACCGTGATCCGCGAGACCATCGGCGCGATGAACGAGGCGAAGAAGCTCGGCTGGGACGTGACCTTCCTCGGCGCGACGCCGACCAACGTGCTCGAAGTGCCGGCGCTCGGCAAGGAAGCGGTGGAGGGTCTCTATGCGGCGTCCGGCTTCGAGATCCCCTATGAGGACACCGCCAAGGGCAAAGTGAAGGATTGGCTCGCCAACTACAAAAAGATGTTCGGCACCGACGCCAACACGCAGGCGATCATCGGCTACAACGCGGTGATGACGTTCGCCTTCTATGCGCAGAAGGCGGGTAAGGATCTGACCGGCCAGAAGATGCTGGATTCGCTTGAATCGGGCGAAAAGTTCCTCGACATCTTCAATTCGCCGCCGACCAAGTTCTCCAGCAACGACCACCTCGCCAACACCATCACGCAGGTGCAGCAGATCAAGAACGGCCGCTGGGTGCTGACGAAGGATAGTCTGTCGTTCTGAGTATCGCCGTCATTGCGAGCGAAGCGAAGCAATCCATGCTGCCACGTTCGGAGAGATGGATTGCTTCGACGGGCCTGTCATTTTTTTGGTGATGCGGTGTGATTCATTGCGTGGATCGATTCGGAGCGCGTGATGGACGTTCGCATTCGGCAGGCAGAGCGTAGCCAGCCTGGCTTTGAACTGGTTGACCTTGAGAGCCTGGTGGTTGACGAGCACCCGGTGCGGGCAGTTTGGTCTTTCGTTGAAGGCTTGGACCTTCAATGTTTTTACGACCGCATCAAGGCGCGGGGCGAGGCGCCGGGCCGCCCGGCGACCGACCCGCGCATTCTGCTTGCCCTTTGGCTGTACGCGACGGCCGACGGGATTGGGGCCGCCCGCGCGCTGGCACGGCTGTGCGAGCATCATACGATCTATCGCTGGATTTGCGGCGGGGTCGGGGTGAACCACACGATGCTGTCGGAGTTCCGTCTGGACAGCGGCGAGTTCCTCGATCGCCTTCTGACAAACAGTCTGGCGGCTTTGATGAAGCAAGGCCTGATTACGCTGGATGAAGTTATCACTGACGGCACCAAGGTCAGGGCCGCGGCGAGCCGTTCGTCGATGCGGCGCAGGCAAACCCTCACTGAGCTGGAAGAGAAGGCCCGCATCCGAGTTGCCGAGTTGAAGCAGGAATTGGAGGCCGATTCTGCGGCGGGTGAACGGCGGCTGTTGAGGCGTCGCCTCTCTGCGGCCGAAGACCGCGCCCGTCGTGTCGCAGCAGCGCTGGCCAAGCCTCCTGCAACTGCGAAGGAAGAGACGGAGCAGACCAAGGGGGACGAGCCGCCTGCCGGAGGCAAAGGCGGCAAGCATCCCAAGCAAGAGCGTGTCTCGACGACCGATCCGGATGCGCCGCTGATGAAGATGGCGGACGGCGCTGTACGGCCTGCCTATAATGTGCAAGTGGCGAGTGCCTGCGGCTTCGTGGTCGCGATCGAGCCGGTGCAGCGGCGCAATGACCGCGGTCTGGCGCCAGCGATGGTGGCGCAGGTCGAACAGCGTTGCGGCAAGCTGCCGGATCGACTGCTGGCCGATATCGGCGCGATGACCGCGGCTGACATCGGCATCCTTGCGCAAACTCACCCTTCCGTGCAGGTGTTCAGCCCGCCACCGGCCCGCAAAGACGCCTCCAAACCAGAAAGCAAGGCGCGATACGAACGCAACCGTGCCGCCGAACCGCAATGCTTGAAAGAGTGGCGCGCCCGCATGGACAGTCCAGAAGGCCAAGCGGTCTACAAACGGCGCAGCAACACCGAGCATGTCCATGCCCGCCTGAAGAACCGCGGCTTTGGCCGCATGGTCCTGCGCGGTTTGGCCAAGGTCCGGATCGCCTGTCTGCTTCACGCTGTGACCCACAATCTCATCTGGGCCATCAGCCGCCGCGCATTGAAGACCGCCTGATGCTAACTCTACCTCGCATCCCGCGCGAGCCACCCAGCTCAAATCCATTGCTATCCAGCGCGGCCAATGAAAAACTTACAGGCCCGTCGCTTCGCTCCTCGCAATGACGGAGTCCCTTAGTCGGCCGGTTAGTGCAGCGCCGCTTCGGCCACCAGCGGCATGTCGGCATAGCGCCGGACGCCGGTCTCATCGACCACGAAAGTCGGCCGGTAGTTCCTGACGACGGTATCGGCCACCATCATCATGCGGCGGTTGTCCAGCGTCAGCCACTGGCCGTCGAGCCGGGCCGCGGTCACCGCATGATCCTCGCCGCGAAGCGTGTCATGCATGATGACGATCCGCAGGTCCTCCAGCGCCATGCCGGCCAGACGCAGCGCGACGAATTTGGCGATGGCGTAGTCCTCGCAATCGCCGGCGCCGCTCGCAAAGGTCATCAGCGGCGAAGCCCAGACGTCGATCGCGCCATATTGCACGAGGTCATCCGCGGGCCTGATCGCGAGATTGACGGCGCGGTTGACTTCACCGAGCCGGGCGCGGCCGTCTCTGGCCTTCGCGTCGTCGACGACGGCGAGGAATTTCAGCGCGGCCGGCGAGACACAGCCCTCGCGGTCGCCCTCGCACAGCGCAAGCTGCACCAGATCATCGGCGAGCCGGCGCTGCAGCCCGAGCCATTTGTCGCGCAATCCGCCCTCCGAGAGGATGGCTGTCACGCGCCCGAACGGCTCGATCGATTTCTTGATCAGGACCGCGCCCCCCGGGGACAGCAGCGTCCCCGCGCTGACCTGTGCCACCGGTGCAAGCCAAAGCAGAGCAAAGGCCAACATGAGCGCACGCAGCGCGCCCGCATAACCGAACATTCCCATCTGACACCCCCTGTCCGGATATCGGCGGCGTTCGCCAGCGCGTGACCGGATCGTTTCGTGGGAAGAGGATCGTGCGAGAGCGCTTGCGATCTGTTTAAGGAGGTGCGGACGGGCGGGAGAAATGCGGAAGACGCTGAAGCCAGTCTCGCCAAACCGTCGAAAATTTTACCGATCTTGCCAACCCCCGCGGTCGAACCTTTTCGGGGGTAACGATGTCTTATCCTTGATGTCGGCTTAATAGGCGCGCGTCCGAAGGCGGGCTGGCGCAACAACAACATCGGAAGTTCGTCGGACGCATCAGGCGGCCGGTCTTTCTGCTTATATGACTAACGGGGCAGCTTTTCCATTGATCCGTAATCTACATCACATTGGGCGCCCCAACGCTGGTGTAGGTTGGTGCGGTTGGGCGGACAGCCAGCAGTCAGAAACATCCTTCCTTCGCAATAAGTAATTGAATTCACTTCAATTTTCTGCAAATTAAATGGGGCTCCATGCGCTCTTCGGGCAACAACGCGCGCCGGATCAAATCTGCTTCGTGCCAGGCTGAAAGAAGACTTCCCGACCATGCTGCCAATGGGCCTCGCACTCGGTGTGAGTGCTTTCGCGTGGTTTCTCCTAATGATATGTGTAGGTTTGGCTAAGGAAATTTACATTTTTATTAACTATTTCGGTGCCGTCGCGAACTTGGTTGGAATTTGTCCGTCGCGAGTCTCCGGTGAACGGATGATATCTGCTCAGGCGGCAAGATCAACCGGCTGAGCAATGGGCTTGCTGGCGAGGGTCTGCCAGCCGTCG
>NZ_JBVAPG010000143.1:0-20453 GCF_055413685.1 Bradyrhizobium sp. LeoA1Lang
AACCAGCCGGTGTGATATCTCTCGTCATGGCGTTGCTCTCCTTTGTGGAATCAGCACCCCGAGCCTACCGGCTCAAGGTGGGCAACGCCGACCTCTTCAGTAATTCAACAGAACCCGGGACATCCCCTGCGACAGCGACTGCTGCTGTTCCGCCGATGGCAGCCGCCATTTCGAGCGTGCCAAACAGGCTGCTGTCACCGTTGAGCGCGCGTACAACGAAGCCGGGAAGCAATAGATTGGTGATTTTGATGACGGCGAAGGACACGCCCACAGTGACAGACGCGACGAGGCAGATTGGGTTCGAGACCAGATACGTCAGGGCTTCCCTGGAGGAAGCCAAAATGCCCTTGCGCTGAGACGACTTGGCTTCGCGGCCCGTCGTTTTGATCGTCCAGACTATACCCACGCAGGCGGCTGCCATAGCTGCGAAGCCAACGGCACTCGTTGAGCTGCCAAACCGGGCGATAGAAAGACCCGCGATCCCCGTTCCCGCGGCAAGCCCGATCTGCCGGGCGATCGATAACCTCATGACGAACGCAACGCGCTGCTTCGGAGGGACAACGGCTTGAAGCAGCCCGGAGAGCGCTCCATCCTGCAGGGCGTAGCCGAGCGCGCCAAGTCCGCTCGCTGTCATCAGCAAGATTGCACCGGCGATATCATCGCTAAACGGCGCTGGGGTGATGAGCAACAGTGCGCCTGCGCGGATGGCCTGGCCAGCCATGGCGACTTGCCTCCGATCTCGCTGATCTACGACATGTCCGGTGAATGGCGCGAGAACGATGGCTGTCAAACTTGATGACATCAGGACTACCCCGACCAGTCGTGATCCTCCAATATGAAAAGCCACCCACGATGGTAAAACGATGCCGAACCCAACAAACAGGAAAGAAAGAAACGAAATTATCGCCAAAAGAGATTTGTTTGATTTCATACGGCCGTTTTCAAGGTTTCTTCTCGAACAAGCCGAGGACTCGATTTCCGTAATCTCTTAGCTCTCCCTTGGGGCTGACATAGCGGTCGATGGTGACGAGCTCGATTCCGAGTTCCTAGCAGAGGTCGGGGACGGATGTATCGCGTTGCGCCGTTGCGCCATCGCAGCCTGGGAAGGCGTACTTGTGCCTTGGTGAGAGCGAATTTTCACCTGCATCGCGCCTACTTAAGGGTCTTAAGAGACGCCCGCGAGTTGAAGGCATCCCGATATTCACTCGGCTCGTCGGAGCATACTTTCGCTGCAGGCCCTGCGATGATTTCGATAACCCGTGTGTCCTTTTTGGGTCTGAGTTCGACCAGTACGGAGTCACCTTTTTCGACCCCATTCAAAGCGGCCTTCCAGACCTTGCGCATCGCCCGCCCCAGCGTGACGGGATTAACCGGGCAGTCAGCGACAAGGGGAAGGATGAGATTGCTTGTCACGCCAGCCGCCTTGTAGGCTGCGATGACTTCACGCGTAGAGCGCGAAGCGCTAACTGTGGACATCGCTTCGACGAGCTCGAGAGGCGCAATTCCGTCATTTGCGGTTGTTCGAACGATTGGGATCGTGAGCGTCTCGATCGTCATTGTCACCTCCGAGCATTCATCAACTATAGACAAGTTGGTATGGTGCGGCCACCGACGGCGAGACTATCATTTCTAGAAATTGACGAAACGCTCTCGCGTGGGAACCCAGTCGGGAAGCAACCCGCAGCCCTACCTCGCAACCTCATCGTCGATAGAACAGCACGCGGTCGGCAGAGATCGGTTGCAACATGTGATCGAAATCCGCCCTATTGGTGGTGAGAACAGTGAAACCGGCCTCTTGGGTCTGCCACGAAGAGAATGCCATTCTGAAGCGCAATGAGCTCGTGGTCCCTTCTGGAGTGAATCGGCGTAGGGTCCCGACGCCGATCGGCACGTTAAGCCGCTGACATCACGGGGTCATTCCGTGGCGCCGATCGACACGATTGATGGACTGACGGCTATTAGCTATCTTTGTTGCAGGGAAACCAATCGGCTCAGAGGGCGTGCGACAACGGCACGTGAATTCGTTCAGGAAGGCCACCCGCCTGAGAAGCCGCATAATTCCGATTTCGCGGACAAGGCGCCGGCGGACGCTATTCTGACGCCGTATGACGCGAACATGCGGTCACGTATATGCGTATGCTCGACGCCGACTCTGTAGGCGCTGATTGGCGCGAAGTGGCAGAAATTGTGCTGCATATCAATCCGGAGCACGAGCCGAAGCGCGCCTGGCAGGCGTACGAAACACATCTTGCGAGGGCGAAGTGGGTGAGCAATCAGGGATATAAGCTGCTGCTAAAGCGCGGCTGGCCTGTGTCAAACTAGGCAACACGGCCAAGCGTGAGCCCTTCATAGGGCATCCCAGCACTAGACGCCGCGCAATACGCCCTTCTTTGACTTCCTCGTGATGCTGCGGGTGCAACCAGAACCGCTCTGCCCGCTGAATCACAAAGCAGCTGAATAACCCCGCTGGAGTGACTTGGTGCTGGCTTCGCTAGCGCTCGTCGGTCGGCGCCTCGGTGAGCAGGCCGCCAAAGTCCGGCTCCTCAATCCCCGTGTCAATGTCATCCGACCGATTGCATTCGCAGCGCATGCCGGCGCCGCACTGGCAGCCGGCCGGATCGTCAGTCCAGGCCAGATGCGGATGGTTCTCACACACCCAGCCCAGGCCGTGGCAGATCGGGCAATTCGGATTAGTCACAGCGTGTCAGGCGTTCGCAGCGGTGAGGACTTGTCCTCGTTGCGCAGTTCCTGCTCGGCTAGACGCCAAAATTCCTCGTCCCGTCCTTTCGGCATACCGGCCTGCTCCCAGAGCTGGTACGCACGCGCCGCTACTTCTTCGTCAATCCGTCTGTTCATTGCACATCTCCTGACCTTCAACGGATGGGGGACCTCACGCGTTCCTACTTCTTCGACAGGCCCTTGAACGAGCTTGCCCGAAGCAAGCCTTCCGAGGTGATGTCTCGGTACTCAATATCGGCAAAGAACTTCGGCTCAACCCAGGTTGCCTTCGGTTTGCGAATAGGCTTGGTGAGCTTGGCCTTGGGGCTGACCACCGTATCGAGCGACTTGCGGATCTGGCTTGAGGTCGTTCGATTCCAGCCGGTGCCGCCCTTGCCCATGTAAACGAGGTCTTTGCCTTCCTTTTTTCCGAGGTAGAGCGCGGCGATACCCGAGGGGTCCTTGATAAACCCGACCACGGGGAATTTCCCGCGCTGGACGGTTTTAATTTTCAGCCAGGCTTCGTTCCTGTCGGAGCGGTACGGCGCATCTGCTCGCTTGGAGACGATGCCCTCGTAGCTGAGCCTGGCGGCGTGCTCGAACAGCTCCTGTCCGTCGCCCTCCAGATGTTCGCTATAGAGAACCGGCGCCTCCAGCGCGTGCGTATCGAACAGCTTCTTGAGCAGCGCCTTCCGCTCAACCTGTTGCGTTTTACGCAGGTCCTGGCCGTCCAGCCAGAGAAGGTCAAAGGCGTAGTACAGCAAACGATCCTGGTCGCCGCTGGCGAGCTCAGCCTGCAGCTCGGAGAAGTTGGTCCGCCCTTCGTGGATGACTACCCCCCCCCCCCGTCGACGATCGCCTGGCCAGGAATGTCAAAGGCCCCGACAATCACCGAGAACCGCTTGGTCCAGTCAAGACCATTGCGCGTGTAGGCTATGCCCTTGCGATGGTTGAGGTGGAGCTGATCGCGATAGCCGTCGTATTTGATCTCGTGGAGGTAGTCGCCCTTCGGCGCTCTGGTGCGCAGCGTGGCCAGCTGGGGCTTGATGAATCCGGGCATCGCCGTGGACGCGGCCGGCATGCGGGATTTGGCGCGCTTAACCATACGCAACTCGAAAACTAACACAGAACAATGACGAGCCAGTATAACGAGGTTTTACGGGTGATAATCATGTTGGACGATGAATTTAACAAACAGCGATCGAATTTGCTCCGCGACTTGGCGGACAAAGCCGACCCGTTCATCAAGCGGCGACTGCTCGACCTCGCCCCCCGGTACGAAAAGCGGCAGGGCAAAACCAGGCCGCTGCCGACGGCGGGGCTCTGCTGGCCGGGTGACTCTCGTCGGCGAGACGACGGCGAAACTGGCTAACCGTTATTGAGCGTCCTGGTCAGATTGTAGCTTGATCGGCAAGCGCGATCACGGCTGCCGAAGATACGCTGCTGGACTTCTCTTGTTTGTCAGGGGCGGCGGGATGCCGGGCTGACTCTGCAATTGATTGAACGGGAGATCCCGAAGCTGGCCGCGCAGGGCCAACATGCTAGGAAACGAAAAGCAAAACTAGGGTTTGCTGGCACTTCCGAGCGGCGCGCCACTCAGCACAAATTATAAAACCCTATGTGATTGAAATTGCTATTCGATTCAGAGCATGCAGGGCATAGTCGTTTTCTGCGAACGCTTGTCCCACCGGGTAGCCATTCGCGCCAAACTCCTGACATGTCCGATCTGAATGGTTCCAACTTCCCGACGCGAACACCAAAATCGCCAAGCATGCCAAGCTGTTTGAAGATTAACGTTCAACCTGGCGGGCGGGCCAAGCCGAGCGAGTCGCGTAAAGTCGAGCCGTCGTACTCGGTACGGAACAGGCCGCGACGTTGCAGCTCCGGTACGAGGCCGTGAACTAAGTCCTCCAACCCGCCTGGAAGATACGGGACCTGCAACATAAAGCCGTCGCAGGCGCCGGCCTCGAACCACTCCTGCATGCGGCCGGCGACCATGCCGGGCGTGCCGGCAAAGCCGCTGGTGGTTCTTCCCGCGCCGTAGCGCTGCCCTAGCTCGGCGAGGCTCAAGCCCGACCGCCGCGTCAGTTCGGAGACCTCGCGGTAGTGCCCTTCGACGCCGGGAACGTCGAGATTTTCAGGCAGGACCTGATCCTGCGGGAAGCGCGAGAGATCGACGCCGAGATGATAAGACAAGGTCGAGAGACCGGACTCCGGATGCGACAATTCGTGGAGTTCGTCATGTAGCGCGTTGGCCTGCTTCTCCGTGTTGGCGATCACCGGGACGATGCCGGGCAGCACCTTGAGCGTGTCTGGATCGCGACCGAAACGCACGGCGCGGGCGCGCAGATCTTTGCGGAATTCGACCGCGGCGTCGACTAATCCTGGCGTCACGAAGATGATTTCGGCCCATCGGGCTGCGAAATCGCGGCCACGATCCGAAGCGCCGGCCTGGATGAAGACCGGGCGCCCCTGCGGCGGCCGACTGACATTGAGTGGGCCTTGCACGTTGAACCATTTGCCGGAATGATTGATCCGGTGCACCCGCGCAGGGTCGGCGAACAGCGGGGCGTGACGATCCCGGACGAGCGCACCGTCCTCCCACGAATTCCACAGCTTGGTCACGACCTCGAGAAACTCGTCGGCGCGCTCATAGCGCTCCTCGCGCGAAAGCTGCTCGGTCAGGCCGAAATTGCGCGCCTCCGCCTCCTGGAACGAGGTGACGATGTTCCAGGCGGCGCGGCCGCCGCTGAGATGGTCGAGCGTCGCGAGCGCCCGCGCCAGTACGTAGGGTTGGGCGTAGGTCGTCGAAATGGTGGCGCCGAGACCGAGATGCTTCGTCGCACCCGCGATGATCGAGAGCACCACCAGCGGATCAAGCCGCAGCGCGCCCAACGCGCCGTAACGAAGCTGGCTGTCCAGGCGGCCGCCTAGCGTGTCCGGGATCGCGAGGATGTCAGCAATGAAAAGAAGATCGAAGCGCCCCTGCTCCAGCAGCCGGCCGATATTCTGATAGTAGGCGGCGGACAGCAGGTCGCCATCCGCTTCGGGATGGCGCCATCCGGCATGGCTGCCAGAGACCGGACCTGCGGAGACAAAGGCGGCAAGGTGCAGTTTCTTGTCAGGCATCGGTCAGCTCACAGTCCATGAGATCTCGACGGGACCGCCACGTTTCAGCGTGTTGTAGATCGGGCAGTTGGCCGTGAAGCCGGCCACCAGTGTTTCAGCCTCGCCCGCCGTCACGCCGGAGAGGCGCACCGTGATGCGAATCCATTCGTATTGCGTCGGATCGGTGGCGTGTCGCCGGAACGAGACCTCGGATCCGGCCTCACGCAGGACGATCCCGCGTTCTTTCGCCGTCTTCTGGATGAGGCCGAGCAAGCAACTGCCGAGAGACGACAGCAGCAATTCACCGGCTGTGATCGCCTCGCCGGGGCCGCCGACCGCCAGACGCTGATCGGAGATAAAATGGTTCGTCCCTGCGCTGAGCAAATAGCGGCCGAACTGGCCGATGGTGGCAGAGGTGATCGACACCGTCTCGCCGGCTTGAGCGTTCATGATGTTTCTCTCAAATGATCGGATTGGCCGCTCATGCGCCGAGCTGGAGCGCGACGGCCTTCTTAGCGGCATCGAACTGCGTGCCAAGCAGGAATGATCGGACGTCGACCTTGTTCGGGAGCGCACCGAGCGCGTGGAAATTATCGGCGAGATCCTGGGTCGATGCTGCCGCCGCCTCATCGATCGGCTTCAGCGCGACCGCGGTTGACTCAGACAACCTGGCATCGCGGACAAGCTTTTCGTAAACGGCCTGTTCGGTCCCGTTTGGCGGAAAGCCACCCTGCGATGCCCAGAGCGCGACGGATTCGGCCGGATGCGCGAAGATATACGCCTGGGCCTCCCGGATGATCTTCACGAACCTGGCGAAGAGCTGCGGGTACTTCACCGCGACCTCACTCCGCGCCACGTAGAAGGCATAGTCGTAGGTCTTCACGTCGGACAGCAGACGGGCCTTACCGCCGAGCTTTGTCAGCGCGAGCGCCCTCGCCGGTTGCCAGTGAATCCAGCCGTCGATACTGCCTTGCGCGAATGCCGTGAACGCATCCGCTCCGCTCAGGCTGACGGCCGCGACATCAGACAATCCGAGGCCGGCCGTCTCTAGATATTTGATCAGGCTGTAGGTCCCCGTCGTTCCGTTCTGATGGGCGATCTTCTTGCCCTTCAGATCGGCCGCGGTCTTGATCGAAGAATTGGCCTGTACCAGAAAATCAACCTCGTCGGCCGGCAATGGATAGGCCGCGAGCGGCACGATCGGAACACGCGCCGGGACGGCGTTCACGACCGCGGTTGCGGTTGCAAAGGTGAAGTCGACGGAGCCGGCCTTGATCGCCTCCATCACCGGAAGCGATGCCGTAAATCCCGGTTGCCAGACGATTTTTGTGCCGAGCTCCTGCTCGAGATTGCTGCCACCCACGCCTGCTCGCAACGATGCCCAGACACCGGTACGGCCGTCTCCGATGACCGCCACAGTCAGTTGCGGCAGCACAGGCGGCCGCCTTTGCGCGTGGCATTCCACCCAATGCCGAGGCCGCGGCAAGTCCCGCGCCTCCCGACAACACTTTTCGTCGCGAGATGCCCGTGCGACCGTCCATCGAGCCCTCAGAGATCATATCGTCATCCTTTCGTTTCTTATGCAACGGCTGCCAGGTCGCGCTCGACCGTCAGCAGACCGTCGAGCAGCTCCTCCTTCAGCGTCGCCAGCACCGGATCGCCGCGATGCCGGGGACGCGGCTGATTGAAGATCAGATCGCGCGCGATGCCGCCGTCCTTGACCAAGAGCACGCGATCTGAGAGCAGCAATGCCTCCTCGACGTCGTGCGTGACCAGCACGACGGTGCGGGGCCGCGCGACGAGCAACTGTTCCAGCAGCAACTGCATCGCAGCCCGGGTGATGGCGTCGAGCGCCCCGAACGGCTCGTCGAGCAGCAACAAATCTGGCTCGTGGATCAGCGCCCTCGCCAAAGCCACGCGCTGGCGCTGGCCGCCCGACAACCCGACCGGAAATTCACTTTCGCGCCCCTGCAATCCGACTGCGCCAAGGATGCGCTTCGCGTCGTCCCGCCTGCCCTTGAGCCCCAGCAGGACATTGCCGATCACGGTCCGCCACGGCAGCAGACGATCCTCCTGGAACATCAGTCGCACGTCGGCCTTGTGGCCGTTCGCGCGGAGTTCGATGCGGCCACGGGAGGGCGCATCCAGCCCGGCCACGAGGCGCAGGAGCGTCGACTTGCCGGCTCCACTTGGCCCGATGATCGCGACGAACTGGCCGGCGGCGATGTCGAGATCGACGTCATCAAGAACCGTGCGGCCGGCGAACGATTTACCGACCGAACTCAGGCTGACGCTGGCTCCGCTCATGCCTTCACCCGATCCACATAGTTCGGATGCCAACGCAGGAGGCGCCGCTCAATCAGCCGCGTGATCAAATCCGAAAGCCAACCTGCGATGGCGTAAAGAATGATGGCCAGCACGATAATATCGATGCGCAGCAGCTCACGGGCATTCTGCACGAGGTATCCGACCCCATCGCGCGACGCGATCGTTTCACCGACGACGAGAGTGAGCCAGGCCACGCCAAGCGCATAGCGCATGCCGACCAGGATCGGCTGGAGCGCCGCCGGCAGAATGATGGACCAGACCAGCTCGGCGCGGCCAAGGCCGTAGGATTTTCCGAGTTCGATCAGTTTTGGATCGACATTGCGGATACCTCCAACCGTGTTAATGTAGACCGGGAAGAGCGAACCCATCGCGACAAGAATGAGCCGCGGCTCTTCACCTATGCCGAACCAGAGGATCATCAGCGGCACCAACGCCAGGTGCGGAATGGTCCGGATCATCTGTAGGGATCGATCGAAGAGATCATGCGCCGGCTCGAACAGCCCCACGGCCAGGCCGAAGAGCAGCCCACCGAAGGCGCCAGTGCTGAAGCCGATCGCAACCCGGCGAAGGCTGACGAGGATGTCGTGCTGCAATTCGCCACGCTCGGAAAGCTGCCGCGCAGCTTCCCAAACATCGGACGGAGCCGGCACGATCGCCGTGGACACGATCCCCATCGCCGAGAGGAATTGCCAGACGAGGAGCAGGCCCAACGGTAGCAGCCAGGGCAGAACGAATGAGCGCCATGTCAGGCTACGCGCGCGCGATCCGGCAACCTCCGACGGACGCGCAACGTCGGCGACCACCGTCACCACAGGCTCGCCGGTACGGGGGAATGGTCCCGTGATACCGGCCGCAGGTGCCGCTGTTGCATCGGCGGGCCCGGAAAGTAGCGACGCATCCGTCATGAAATCGAACTTGCTCCGTCCCACCTGAGACGGCGCCACCTTCGCAAACTACGGCACGCAATTCGATGGTAGCAAAGTTCATTTTTCGGCCTTCGACATCAAGGCCGTTCTACCGTACTCAGGCCTTTGCAGAATGTCTTTTCAAGACGCCCAAGAGCGTGCGTTTCTCAAGCGTGGTTGCGGGATGCTTCGTCGCCCCACGACGAAAATACACAATATCCGGCGTCGTAAACTCCCCGCGGGGAGATGTCTTAGCTCTTTGGCCTTTTCGGCCTTAACAACTCAGTCCCAATTTAAAGCCGCGGCATTTGCGCCAATGTTTCAGAGCGCACGCACAGGCGCCCGGCGTGAGCGGTTTCATAATTGCGAGACAGGTTTCGAGGGAGCGTATTCAGGCCTTGCCCTGCCCGAGCAAGGAGCCCAATGCTGGACCCGTAATCCGGGGACGGACGCAATTCTTCCAGGACGAAGATCGGCAACTCGCGCCAAGCGCCGAAGCAGGCCCGCCGTTTGCCGACAGGCGATGCAAATAGGCTGCAAGCACGGCCTTCGAGTGGAGGGAGACGGCGTCTGCCGACCTCTTGGCATTGTATGGGCATCCCCCATTTCGAGCAGAACGCCTCGATATCGGCGCTCTACCTCCAAGACACGCTGGAACATCTACTCTCCCCCGTCGTAGCACAACTCAAGCGGCAGGCCGACCAGCGATTTGCCGATCCAGTCCCGCGCAATCATATTCGACGGCCCCATGGCGATGGCTACACAGCATCGACACAAACACGCGTGAGAGGACCATTCAGAACTTTTCTATCGAGCGTTCGGATGTCCTCAGGAAGACCGCAAGCATCGATGCCGCCAACAACACAGCCAATTGGAGAGCGCCGACCACGGCTGTCTTTGGGCTGATTTCCAGGTGAATATCCTGCCACATCAACATTGCGAGTGGAGTTTTGGATGGTGAGCTCAAGAACATACTCAAGACGAGATCATCGAACCCGGTGAGGAAGGCGAAGAGGAAGGCGCTGGACAGGCCGGAAACGAGAAGTGGCAGCGTAACTGTCAGGAATGCTGTCATCGGCGTGGCCCCCAAACCCACTGCCGCTCGCTCGACATCCATGTCGCTATTTTGCAAGGCGGCCGTCATGATAATGACCACGTAGGGAAATCCCAGAACCGTAAAGCCCAGCCAGAAACCAGCGATTGTGCCGTTGAGCTTGAATGCAACAGTGAGGAAGAACAACCCGATCCCAAGCACGATTTGGGGCAGGATCATCGGGACAATCGCGGCCAGCCACATGACCCTGCGTGCACGGAAGGCACCTCTGATTAGAAAGACACTATAAGCTGTCCCCACCAGCAATGCGGTGGAAGCGGAAAGTGCAGCCATGCTGAAGCTGAAGAGTGCTGCGTCGCGCCAGCGCTGATCGGCGAGCAGTGACTTAAACCAGCGTGTAGAAAGGCCCGGAGGTGGAAACATGAGATAGGGTGCATTGCTGAACGCGATCATGACGACGACGATCATCGGCGCCAGCAGGAACAGCAGTACCAAGATGAAGAGGATGAAGAGACAAGGATTGGCCACAAAAGCTATTGCGTCGAACAAGGTAAGAAGGGCTCGCGCCGCCTGGCCGATACCCAATCGCCGATACCAGGCGCTACTGCGCAGTCCTCCTTCTCCGGACCGCCATCGATCGTGCTCGACAGCTCCCAGAGCGACAATGTTCCGGCGAAACACGACCAGGAATGCGCTCACCCCGAAAAACAGTATGCAAGCCAGGGCGGCTGCGAAATCGAAATCCGCCAATGTCGAGACGCGGACGTCAATAGCCTGGGCCACCATATAGTCGCCAGGGGCTCCAAGCATGGCTGGCGTGATGTAAAATCCAAGGGCGCATAGAAAGACCAGCGCACATCCGGCCGCTAGTGCCGGAAGCGACAGCGGAAAAATGACCGTCCAGAAGACGGTCGCCGGGCCGCCGCCAAGACTCTGCGCGGCCTTGATCAGCGCCGGATCAAATCTCCGCAAGGCGCCGTAGAGCGGCAGGATCATCATCGGCAGAAGGATGTGGACCATGCCGACATAGCTGCCAAAGCTGCTGAAGACCAGAGGCAACGGTTCGCTTGTCAGGCCGACGGCAATGAAATGAGGAGGCGGTTCGCAATGCCGGAGCTGCCAAGAATCGCGATCCAGCTATAGGAACGGATCAGGATGCTGGTCAGATAGGGAATCGCCACCAGCATCATGATCGGAACGGCATAGCGGCGGATCCGGGTCGCTACGAAATAGGCATAGGGATATCCCAGCAACGCACAAAGCCCGGTGACGGAAAACGCCATCCATAGGGTCTTGAGGAAAATTCCCAACAAGACGGGCGTGTGAATGATCTCGGTGTAGGCTTGAATGCTCCAATGTCCCTGATGCCGCAGGCTCATCCAGACTACGATGGCCATTGGCGCGGCGTAGCCAGCAATCAGAAGCAAACCCCGGCAAATAGAGAGCTATCCCGCCCGCCCGCCCGCTTCGCCCGTCGGAGAGCTTGATTATCCTAGCCTCCGGCAATCCACCGTTCCCACTCAACGATGGCGCGTCGCAGGCCTGTTTCTCCCGTGGAATCCACCGCATTCCAGAAGGCATAGTCCTGGACAATCTGTCGCTCTTTGAAGCCGGGCGCCGTAGGCATTAACTCTGCCCGCTCTTTCGAGAGGTGTTGGAACGCTCGAGCGTTGGTGGGTCCATAGGTGATGAGCTCCGAGAATCTCGCCTGAGGCTCCGGACGGCTCATATAGGCGATGTATTTCTGCGCGTTCTCAACATTCACGGCTCCCGTTGGAACAGCCCAGGCCGCCCATTGCAAAATGCCCTGATTCCAGCTCTTGCCGATCTTTGCTCCTTGATCATTTGCGCCGTCGATGCGCCCATTCCAGGCGCTTCCAACCGTTGCCTGTTGGTCGACCTGGAGCTGCACCGATTCGGCTCCGCTGGCCCACCATTTGACGACATTGCTTCGCAGATTGTCGAGGCTCCGAAAAGCACGCATCCAGTCCAGCGGATAAAGCTTTTCGGGTGGAACACCATCGGCCAGCAGCGCAATCTCATAAGTCCCGCCATCTGCGGCATTGGTCCCGGCGGCGAGTGTCCGCCTTCCGGGGAAATCCCGAGAGTTCCATAGATCTGCCCAACTCGAGGGAGTCTTGCGACCGAACTTTTCGGCTTCATACGCAATCAGCATCGAGTAGATCATCGCCGGCGCGTAGTTCTTCTCGGCAGCAACGACGTCATAGCCCTCCCGGTCCTTGCTCGCCCAGAGATCGTAGTCGATGGGAAGCAGCAGCTTGTCCTTCTCGAAGTTGGCGATCGCGCCGCCGGAGAGCAGAGAGACGTCGTGCTTGGGAGCCCCTGCCAAGACTGCCGCCAACTGCACGCCGGACGCCACGCCTGGCTGATGAATGACCTTAATTCCGGTTTCCGCTTCAAAGGGTTCAGAGTAGGCCTTGAGTTGAGCGATACCCATGGCCCCGCCGCCGTCATGGACAACGACGGAGCCGCTGCCTTTTAGTATTGACCCCGCAATGGCCAGCGCTGGAAAGGTGAATCTCGCGCCGCCGGCCAGCGCTGCGCCGCCAAGAAATGTCCGTCGGTTGAGCTTAAGCGGCATGGGACTTCTCCTGATTTGCGACGGGGGTTTGGTCGAATAGACGAATGCTGCCCGGGCGGAAGCGTAGAACGGCCACGTCGCCCGGACGCCAGGCGCGCTCTCGCGCTGGCTGTTCGGCCAATCAGCCGGTGTCCGGCCGCCTCCACCAACACTGTTTGGGTCGATCCGCTGAACGCTGTCTCGATGATACGGCAGGCTTCGCCGCCCTCATGTTCGAGGCAAAGGAGGACGTCTTCCGGGCGAACTCCGGCCCTTGCTCCGGTTCTCGGACTATCCGTCGCAAGCGCATGTGCCAGGCCCGTCGCAAATCCGACGACGCGCAGACTGCTGCTGGCGAGCGGCAGGATATTCGTGCGGCCGATGAAGTCCGCGACAAATGCATCGGCCGGTTGGTGATAGAGAGCTGCCGGCGTACCCACTTGGCGAAGCCGGCCTTGATCCAGCAGCGCGATCCGATCTGCCATCGACATCGCTTCTTCCTGATCATGGGTAACGAGAATAACGGTGGTTCCGAGCTCTCTCTGAAGCAGCTTGAGCTCGAGTTGCATGTGCTGCCGCAGCTTTCTGTCCAACGCGCTCATCGGCTCATCCATCAGAAGCACCGTCGGATTGGAGATCGTCGCCCGCGCGATCGCGACGCGCTGCTGTTGGCCGCCGGATAGTTCGCCAATCGATCGCGCACCAAGGCCAGTCAGCTTGACAAGATCAAGCGCCGTCGCGACCCGCTGCCGGATCTCCTGGTCCGAACAGCCCCGTCGCCGCAACGAATAGGCAAGATTCTCCGCGACGGTGAGGTGGGGGAACAGCGCGTAGCGTTGAAACACCATGCCGATGCCGCGTCGGTGGGCTGGCACACGGTCGATGGCATGTCCGCCGATCAGGATCTGGCCGCGGTCTGCAGCCGGCGATCGTCATGAGAGCGGTCGACTTCCCCGATCCGCTCGGACCAAGAATTGCAAGAAACTCACCTGCCTGCACGGTGAGGGACAGATCATCGAGCGCGACCGTCGGGCCATAGGTCTTACTCAGCGATCGAACCTCCACGCTTTGCCCCTTGACCGTGCTCATATCGGTCTCTCACCTCATGAGTGGAAGGGAATGATCGAGCGCCGAAAGACGCTCGGGTGCTTCGTCAGTCACGATGAACGTCTCCCCAAGGCTCATCGCAAGACGAGCTTCGCTGTCGAGGAGGATCATGTGCAGGAAGATGACCATTCCGGGCGCGATGGGCACTGGATTGCCCGCATAGGCCATCGGCCACTCCATCCAAGTTGGCGGATAGGACGTTCCGAGGCTATAACCGCACGCGTTGAGTCTCGCATGCTGGAACCCGTGGCGATCGAGCACCTCGGCGTGAGCATCGAACAAATCACCGAAGGTAAATCCCCGCTTCAGGCGCTGCTGGCAGGCGGCGAGAGCCTCAACCGCCGCAGCATGCATGCGACGTTGCGTGGCGCTCGCCTGCCCGACCAATGCCGTTCGCATGAGGACCACATGGTAGTGACGATAGGCTGCTGCGAACTCTACCGTCACCTGGTCGATCTCGCCGATCGTCCCCTTACCGGTAAAATAGCGGCACTGCAGCGCGTTATCGCCGGCCCCACAGACGAAACGTCCCGCCGCCGGATCGCCTCCAGCCTTGAGAACCGTGCCGTAAAGTTCGGCCAGGATGTCGGACTCGGAATTTCCGGGTACGCACTTGGCCAGTCCGTTCCGCCATGCCTGATCGGCAATGCGGCCGGCCTCGCGAACATAGACAAGCTCGGCGGGAGACTTGATGAGGCGCAGAGCCGAGATCAGCTCGGACGCATCCTCCAATTTGGCATCCTTGGCAAACGCTGCGTCCACCAACTTGCCGCGCTGGATGATATTTCCACCGGACCGGGTCGTGCAGCGTATGCGTGCGGGCGTTGCGCCAGTGCCGATCGAGGTTGAGGCTGGTGCGAGCACTGCTCGCGCCACCAAACTCGAACAGCTTCGATGACGCGAACAGCGCCGTATCGTTTGCCAGCACCTTTCCCTCGGCGACCGCCACCGAGGCGCGCGCAACGTCCGCCTCGTCATGATCGTCTCGCACCGCATCCATGATGCGAGCGGCCCGTTCAACCATCGCGCTGGCGGAGTGCACACGGATTTGGAGATCACCGAGCGATGCGATCGTATGGGGATCATCTTGTGGACGTTCCACTCCACTATCAATCCAGGGGCGCGAAGCTGCGCGCGCAAGCTGCACCGCCTCCGCAAACGAGGCGCGCGCAATTCCAAGGTCGATCGCAGCATGCAGGAGCTGGGCAAACGGACCGCTCAAGCTCGGCCGGGAAAACGATTTGTGGCGCTCGACGACATGCGCGGGATTGACCTCAACGTCATCAGCAATCACCGTGCCGCTTGCCGACGTTCGTTGTCCGAACCCGTTCCAGTCGTCGACGACCGATAACCCGATAGCATCGCGCTCCACGTATGCATAAACGACGTTGCCATCATCGTCGACGGCGGAGATGGGGATCCAGTCCGCGAACAACGCATTGGTGCAATAGACCTTATGGGCGTTCAGTCTGAGGCCCGTGGCCGCTCGGCTGATGCGGCCGCGGATATCATGCACGTCCCTTCCGCCGGCTTCGGCGAACGCATTGCCGATCACTTTACCGCTCAGCACTTCAGCAAAGAAGAAACGTTTCTGCTCGTCAGTGCCAATGCGATGCAGGTTCTCGAGCAACAGGTAGTTGTTCTGCGGAAGCTGCCCAATCGATGGATCGGCCTCCGAAATCGTCGCCACGACCTCGATGATGGTCTCGAACGAACCCCCCGCGCCTCCGAACTCGGGTCGGATGCCGATGCCCCACAATCCACTTTGTACTATCTGCCTGACTTCCTCGTGCGGCAGGCGGCGCTGACTGTCGCGCTCGGACGCGCCGGCGGCCAATGCCGTAGCAAGCTCTCGCGCGACCGCAAGTGCTTCCTCAGACGTGCGAATTATACGAGCCGCAGCGTGCGAGGATGCTCGATCCAGGTGCGTGATGGGAGGCGCTATGTTCATGACGACTGTTACCTTTCAAGCGGCCTGTGCGACGTGGCTAGGCCGACGAGAAACTCAAAGATCACGTGAGCGCAGAGAAACCCGGCGAGACCTGCGGCGTCGTGGGGCGGGCTGACGCAATTGATGTCGATCGCGACGATGTTCAGGCGGCGGAGCCGCCGTACTATCTGCAAGCCCTCACGCACAGTCACGCCATCCCAACTGGGTGTGATGACGCCAGGCGCCGCCGACGGATCGAAGAAATCCATATCCCAGCAAATATAGACGGGTCGCTCGGCGAGCCGAAGGATCACTTCGTCCAATACCGCCGTGATGCCGCGATCCAGAAGCTCCGCGATCGTTATGAGCTGATAGCCAAGTTGGCGAGCATGCGCATAAAGCCCTTTTGAGGAGACCGGACCGCGCAGCCCGATATGGAACGATGCCGTCGGGTCAAGCAGCCCTGCCTCAACGGCCCGATGGAAGGCTGCCGGTCCAATATTTCCAGTCAGCGGATAGGCATCGGTGTGTGCATCCAAATGCACGACCGCGAGCTCAGAATAGCGACGTGACACCGCGCGGAGCAGAGGCAGCGTGACGCTGCCGTCCCCGCCGATCATCACTGGAACCGCATTCGTGTTGACGAGAATGCCGGCGAAATCGGCGATGGCGCCCTGAGAGGCGTCGAGGTCGCCGTGCCGCACGCGCGCGTCCCCGACGTCAACCAGTCGGAGCGCTGCTAGGACGTCACAATCGGTGTCGGGATCTACCGCGCGCAACTGGATCGACTGTTCACGAACGCTCCTGGGTCCAAGCCGCGAGCCCAGGCGCGAGGCGTGTTGGCCGGCATCGAACGGAAGCCCGCCGACGACGGCTCGAGATTGCGGCGGTACGCGAGCGACGAAGGGCGCGCCCATGAAGGTGAGCGGCGCTGCGGCGTCAATTGGAACGTCGTCGGCCAAGCTCATGACGCAAGCGCGTCCAGGTACCGGTTCTGAACCTCGAAATAGTTTCGAGCGTACCATTCGGCATCAACTGCCACCTGACGCGCGAGGTTTTCAGGCGAACCGGGGTTTTGCTCCTGCAGTTCAGTTGGCACAAGCTTGTTAGCAGCCGGATTGATCGGGCCCCAGCCCAGCCTGGTGAGCAGCGCCACCTGAAGTGCCGGATCTTGCGATAACGCCACCCATCGCCAGGCATCCTTGGCGTTCTTCGTTCCCTTCAGAACGTTCCAGGCGGCGATCAGGAGTATGCCTTCATTGAAGTGATAATTGACCCGTCCCTTCGTGTCCTCTTTCACGCCTTGCGCACGTGTATTCCAGAGGCTGCCAACCGATACCTCTCCCGATCGGAGCAACTGCTGGGCCTCGGACGTATTGCTGTAGAAGATCGTGGCCTTCTTAATCGCACGTACCTTCTCCAGTCCGCGATCGACGTCCAGCGGGTACAGCTTGTCCCGTTCAACGCCGTCCGCCAGCAGCGCCGACTCCAGAACACCCTCGACATTGTTGCGCAACGCACGCTTTCCCTTGAAATTCTGGATGTCCCAAAAATCCTTCCAGGTTCGCGGCGGTGCCGCACCAAACTGCGCGCTATCGTACGTGATGACGAAAGAGAAGAAGTAGGAGCCAATGCCCCATTCGGTGCGAAACTGGCTTGGCACCGCGTTGAGGTCCACAATGGATTCATCGACTTTTTCCAGCAGGCCTTGCCGACCGAGCTCAAGCGCGGACAGGAGGTTTCGGTCGGCCACGTCCCAGGCAATATTGCCCGCCTCGACCATTGCCTTGATCTTTCCAGGCGTGGGGCCCGTCGTGTCAAATGCGACACGGCTGCCCGGATAGCGCTTGACGAACTCCGCCGCGAGGATGTCGCGATGGGCGGGCAGCGCGTCGCCACCCCAATTGGCAACCACAAGCTCGTTCTGCTGCGCATTCGCAGAAGATGAGACGGTCAGCGAGCCTGCACCGACGCCCAGTGCTGACAAGAGCTGCAGGAAGTGGCGGCGATGGACGGTCTTGCCCTGTGTCGCCGTCCGGAGCGACCGTTCGAGGTTCTGCATATAACCGGTATCTTGCGAAAAATCAGGCATCACATCTCCTTTCAATTCAAGCGGTCCTCTTGGCATCCGGCAACCGCAAGAGCGCGGGCGCGGCGTAGCGACAGGGCTAAAAGCACCAGCAATGCTACGACCAACGCCAGAGTGCCCAACGCCGCAACGATGGGGTCGAGATTCAGAAAGAGACTCTGCCAGATTTGCTTCGGCAAGGTGTTCACGTTGCGGCTCGTGATGAACAGCGTCACAACGATCTCGTCCCAGGAGGTAACAAACGCGAGCACAAAGCCCGCCGCAATTCCGTAGCGAATCTGCGGCAACAGCCCTTTCAGGAGCGCTTGTATCGGCGAAGCCCCAAAGCTGCGGGCGAGTTGCAACGTTGCCGGATTCACCGAGGACAACGCGGCGGAAATCGAGAGTATGGCAAACGGCAGGCCCTTGATCGCGTGAACGAGTATCGTTCCCGTGAAGCTGTCGAACAGCCCCAGGATCGACAGGGCGCGATGGTAGGCAACGGCGTGAACGATCCCGGGCACGATCAGTGGTCCGAGCATCAGTACCCGCAGGAAGCGAACTGCCCCGCCCTGTCGCTGCCATGCACCGAGGCAGAATGCGAGACTGAGCAGGACGGCAAGGCTTGCAGCCGGAAACGCAATGCCGAGGCCGTGCAGCAGGCTATCGCGCCACGTCGGATCGTCGAACAGGCGCTGATAGTGCAGCGTGGACAAGCCATTGTGCGGTAGCGACAGGAAGCGCGTGGCGCTGAACGACATCGGCACGATCGCGACCAGCGGCAGCACGAGGAATGTCGCCACCAGAAGGGCCACGTACCGCGCGGGCCCGAACGGAACCGCGATCACGGGAGAGCGCGCGCTCATGTCTTCGGCTTGGCCGTGACGAGGTCTAGCAGGTAGCTAAACCGCCATACCAGCCCGCCAGTGACGAGGAGGAGCAATGTGCTCAGAGTCGTTGCGATGTCCCAGCGCAGCGTTTCCGTCACCTGGACGGATATGAATTCCGCCACCATGACGGTCTTGCCACCGCCAAGAATGGCGGGCGTCAAATAGAAGCCCAGCGACATGATCGAGGTAATGAACGCCGCGGCTGCCAGACCGGGCCGCGATAGCGGCAAGAAGACGTGAACGAAAGCTTGGAGGCGACTTGCACCCAGCGACCGCGCCACGCCCGGCAGAGCCCCCTCGATCTGCGCCATCTGGGCGTAGATCGGCAGGATCGCGTAAGGCAACATGTAGTGCACCATGCCCAGCACGACGCCGAACGTATTGCGCACCAGCGACAAGGGGTGCTCCAGCCAGCCCCAGTGCAGCAGGATGCTGTTCGCGATTCCGCCGGGCGCAAGTAGGGCTATCCATGCATAGTTTCGGACCAGCACGGAGATCCATAATGGCAGCAGCACACTGGTAAGCATGAGTTTTCGCGCCGCCGGACTGGCCTGTACCAACCCGTAAGCGCTCACGTATGCCAGGAGCAGCGTAATGCCGACAGTCAGGCAGCTGATCCAAAGAGTGTTTCCGACGACCGAACGAACCGTTGGGTTCACAAGGACAGCCAGGTAATTTCCAAATCCCGGCTTCGGCACCAGAAAGCTCAAGCCAACCACTCCCGCCAACGGAACGAGGTAAGCCACCACGAACACACAAGCGGAGCCCACCAGCATCCAATCTTGGATGGACCGATCGCGCACGGATGCAACCGGAAGGTAGGAGCGTGGCAGCCCCCTCAGTACCGTGAGCTCAGGACTCATGCCGCCAGCTCCGACGAAATCGCGGCGAACTGGGACGGGCTCGCATCGCCGTTAGGCAAACACCAGCATCGTTCACTGTCGAAGGCCAGCCAAACGTCTTCGCCGGCCGCTGTGGGCGATGCGGCGGTCGCAGGCAACGTGACCGACAAGGTGTCATCGCCGACAGCAACGACAATGTCGGTCGACGATCCCAGAAACGTCCGGCTGATGACCTTCCCGCGAATTCGATCGTCGGAATGCGATGCTCCACCTCGAACCGCGTCAAGGGTGATGTATTCGGGACGAACCGCAAGAACGCAGGGACCGGTAGTCGGCGGTACCGCTCCAGGCCTCGCCGCAATCTTGTGGCCGTGCCAGTGAAACTGGATCCGGCCGTCGGCCCCGACGAGCGCAATCGCTTTCAGCAAATTATTCTTGCCGAGAAAGCTCGCGACAAAACGGCTGGCCGGGCGATCGTAGATCGTGCGGGGCGAACCAATCTGCTCGGCCCGGCCTCGATTCAGAACGACGATGCGGTCGGACAGGGCGAGCGCTTCCTGCTGGTCGTGCGTGACATGGATGAAAGTTGTCCCCACCTGCCGATGAAGCCGAACAAGTTCAGCTTGTAAGTCGCGCCGCAAGGACGCGTCGAGCGCACTCATCGGCTCGTCAAGCAACAACAGATCTGGCTCGAAGGAGAGTGCGCGTGCCAACGCGACGCGTTGCTGCTGCCCGCCGGAAAGATGCATTGGAAGGCGGTTGCCCAACCCTTCAATTTGCAGGAGCTCCATTACCGTAAGCGGTAAGAGCTCCCACGTCCGCAGTGATCAGCGGGCGCGTGCGTAGCGGATCGGCATCCAGTATTGGCGCAGCGCCTCGACGGCCGCTGGGATATCGAGGTGGGCATTGCGAAGAAAGTCCT